>CAZUUP010000870.1:0-1933 GCA_964623105.1 uncultured Akkermansia sp. | reverse complement strand
GGTTGACGAATTCCCACACCGCCTGGCCGGTGATGGCGCAGGCCAGCAGCACGGCGCCGATCAGCCAGTAACGCAGCGACGCATCCGGCGCGCGCCCGGCGCTCAGGTTCAGCTTGCGGCGCAGCCAGCCGGCCGCATCGGTCACGGCATTCACCGGGCACACCCAGCTGCAAAAAACACGGCCACCGACCGCGCCCTACAGCGCCATGACCACGCCCGCGCCGACCAGCGCCCTGCCCCCCCGAAGGTGCCGCGCGGCCACCACCTCCAGCAACACCAACACCACCACTCCCAGATAAACCACCAGCGCCCCCCGCGACAACACCTTCATCCCCGCCAGGCTCGACAAAATCCGCTCCACCCCCGCCGACCGCGCCAGCACCCGGTCCGCATGTTGAAAAAACTGCGGCGACGACGCGAACAACTCCCGCCAGAATCGCCCCGCCCCCGGCCACACTGCAAACGCCTCCTGCCCCGCATCAAACGCCAGCGCCGTCACCCGCCCCGCACCCTCCCGCCGCGCCACCACCAGCGGACGCTCCCGTCTCCCCGCCTCCACCGTCCCCTCCCGCACCACCATCCGCGCAAAACTCACCCCGTTCGTGAACACAAACCCCGCCGCAATCTCCGGCAACGTTTCCACCGTCTGCGTCGAAAAATATTTCACCGGCAGCAATTCCCCCAACGCCGGACTGATCGCCCCCGCCGCTGACGGCAGCAAGTACAACTGCCCGCCCAACCGCACCCACTCCCGCAATGCCCGCATCTGCAACGGCGTGAAATCCGTCTCCCCCATGTCCCCGATCACCACCGCATCAAAACCCGCCAGATCCAGCGGACGCCGCGGAAAATTCCGTACCGGCAGCGTCGCCCGCGCCAGCGGACGCCGCTCCACCCCCACGTATCCCTCCCGCAGCGGCCCATACCCCGTGAACCGCGTGTCCGTCACCAAAGTGAAAAATGCCTCCTCCCCCACCACCATTCCCACCGCGTCCGTCTGCGACCACACCTGCATCCCGCCATCCGTCAACCGCACCTGCGCCACCTTCTCGAACTGCACCTTTCCCACCTCCGCCCGCGGCCGCGTATCCGGCCGGATCGGAAACTCGAACCGCCGGTTCGAACCCGCCGGCAGAAAGACCGGCCGCGAAAAAATCACCTGCTGCTGCGACACATTCCCCAGCGCCTCCACCACCAACCAACCCGTCCGCGCCCCCCCCGTGTTCTCCACATCCACCACCAACGGCGTCCAATGCCGGTTCCGAAACTGTCCGCTGAACCCCACCATCGCATTCCGCACCCGCGGCAACTCCGCCCCGCCGGCCAGCGCCGCCAGACACAACCAAATAATGCTAACCCACCGCACCGGAAACACCCGACGGTTATAGGCGGCACCCCCCGCAATGCAAGCCCCACCGTCCCTCTGCGGCATCCGAACGACGCGCGTCGCGCCCCGCGGACTTCGGAAGAATATCCCCGCAGCCAAGAGGCGAGACCGCCGCCAGCAACCCGCCGCATCTGCCATCGAATCTGCTTGCCATCCATTTTTGCGACTCCCTAGTATCCCGCCAACGATTAGAACTCGTAGAGCTTTTCTCCGGCGTAAGGGCAGACTTGGAGCGACCTTTTCCTGTGTGATTCTTGAGGAGGCGCAAGCGTGTCCCAGACGCTACCGGCCTGCAAAAGCGGGAGATTGCAAACCAGTTCTGACCCGTTACAATTCCTCCATAAGGAATTATTGCGGAATGGGTTAAGCCAGAGTAGCTCAGGGGTAGAGCAGAGGACTCATAAGCCTTTGGTCGGGGGTTCAATTCCCTCCTCTGGCACCATTTCGCCCGCGCTCAAGCGGCGCCTGTCAACCCCACCATTCCGGTTCGCTCTGAGAGCGTGTATGAAAACTCTCGAGAACCGCCGCGTAAGGGCACGCGGCCTA
>CAZUUP010000869.1:0-1946 GCA_964623105.1 uncultured Akkermansia sp. | reverse complement strand
TTCAATGATCCACGCTACCTGCGCTGTTCCCTCCGCAACCTCTACGCGGCCGGTGATCGCAACAACTGCGTGGGTTTTCGGTGTGTGTTGGTGGGTGTCGGTGGTGGGCGCTAGCGTGACCTCGGGGTTTGCCCTCTGCCCTTTTTCCCTCTTACTCTTTGCCCTTTTTTGCTTTTTTCTTTTTGTCTTTGTCTTGCCGGCGCGCGCAGCGCTCGCGATATTTTTTTCAGATTTCGGGTGGGCCCAGTGGCTGGCCCGGGAGTGGATGTGCAGCGTCACCGGCGTTCTGCGGGGCGGGTCGTGGGGCAACAATGATCCACGCAACCTGCGCTGTTCCAACCGCAACAACAACGCGGCCGATAATCGCAACAACAACGTGGGTTTTCGGTGTGTGTTGGTGGGTGTCGGTGGTGGGCGCAAGGTACCAGCGCAGCGAGAGTTGCGCACGGCGAGGTGCGGCGTGGGGAACTCCCCTGCGCCGTCAGTGCCAAGAGGTCACCTAACCTGCATGTCCACGCCCCGCGGACGCGGGGAAAATACGCGGCGCGGGCCGTGGCCGGTAACGGCCGTCACTCGGACGGTGTCTGCGAAAGTCACGGCCCGCAACGTGTGTCCGGCGGCGTGCGTCCGCCGCCCGGCAATGATTTGATCCAACCTCCGACCATGCGCCCGATTTCATCGAGTTTCTGGGTGACGAAGAGCAGTTGTTGCGCGCTGATCCACCGGCGCTCGCAAATGAGCCGCCAGAAGACGCGGAGTTTTTCGAGATTGAGATTCAACTGGTGGAGCGGCCGGGATTTGGCGGCGGGCGGCGACCAGATGGCTTCAATGACGAGTTCGAGACAATCGAGGGTGAGCTGGTCCACGCGTTCGCCAAAGGTGAACCGATGGCTCTTGGGCAGGCCGGCGGTGCGGTCGAGGGTCCAGCCGGTGAGGTCGGTGAGCAGCGCATAAACCGGAGGTCGCATGGGAGTGTTCATTCGCAAAGTGACGGGCTGGACGCTGGCAGACGTGGCGGCGTGGGACAATCTCCGGCTGGCCGCGCGGCGGGCGGCGCGGGGCAAACACCGGCGGCCCGACGTGGAAAACTGGCACCTGCGCGAGGAGAGCGAACTGCTCGCACTGCGCGCGGAGCTGCTCGGCGGCACCTATCAGCCGGGGCCGTATCGGTTCTTCGAGATTCGCGAGCCGAAGCGGCGGATGATCGCGGCCGCGCCGTTCCGCGACCGGGTGGTGCATCACGCCCTGTGTCTGCACCTGGGACCGGTGTTGGAACGGGGGTTCATCGCGCGCAGCTTTTCCTGCCAGGTCGGCAAGGGGACGACCGCCGCGCGCGAGTGCTGCCGCCAGCTTACGAACCAGCACTCGCAAGTCCTCAAGTGCGACGTGCGGAAGTTTTTCCCGAACATTGATCACGCGATTCTGCGCGGTCTGCTCGACGGGGCGAGCCGTTGTTCGCGGGTGATGACGTTGATCGAAACCATGCTGGCGAGCCATCGGACCGGCGCGGAGGTGCGGGCGGAGAGTTTCGCCGGCGATGACCTGCTGGCGGCGCTGCGGCCGCGCGGCCTGCCGATTGGGAATCTGACCAGCCAGTTGTGGGGGAATTACTACCTCGATGGGCTGGATCACTGGATCACGGAAACCGCGCGGCACGGGGCCTATCTGCGCTACACGGATGATTTTCTCCTCTTCGGCGACGACAAGGTGCGGCTCGACGAGTTGCGGGCGGGCATCGTCGTGCAACTGGCGGAGGTACGGTTGACGCTGGCGGAACCCAAGTCACGGCTGCTGAGCACGCGCGAGGGGGTGCCGTTTTGCGGCTTCCGATTTCAGCCGGGGCTGCGGTCGCGGGTGCTCGGCGCGACCAAGCGACGGTTCGAGGCGCGACGGCGGCGCTGGGCGGCGCTGGGGGATGTCGCGCGCCTCACGCGCGGGGTGTTCGC
>CAZUUP010000868.1:0-1949 GCA_964623105.1 uncultured Akkermansia sp. | reverse complement strand
CCGCAGATGAGTGCTGGTCAGTGTCAGTTGGTGGTTTTCTCCGTTGGCCCTGGTTGCAACTGCGGCCGTTAGGTTGAAATCCGGTGCGCATCAACTGCCAACGTTTTTGGGTGGCTGGAGCGGTGCGATGGTCGGCTGCGTTTGGTGGGTCGCCGGGGACTGGAAATGCACCCGCCGTCCAACCGGGAAGGCGACTGACTCGCCTCCCTGAGTGATCGGAACGTAAGTTTTGTGGGAGGCAAGGTCGGGGGGGCTTCATTCGCTGCGGGAAAATCTCAGGGATTCTCGCATATTTGGAGACAGCCAACTTCATGTTCTCCGCAATTCAGAACACGATTTACGGTAGGTCTGCGGCGGGTGGTGGGGTTGATTTCGCTGATTGTCATTGCGCAGGGGCGCTGACATTTTGCGGGGGTGCCGAAGCGTGTAATTGAAGTGGAAGGATTGACGAAGACTTACCGGACGTATCAGAAGAAGCCGGGATTGCGGGGGGCGGTGCGGGGATTGTTTCACCGGGATTACGAGCAGGTGTGGGCGGTAAAGGAGGTGAGCTTCGCGGTGGAGGAGGGCGAGTTGGTGGGTTTTCTGGGGCCGAATGGCGCGGGCAAGACAACGACGCTGAAGATGCTGGCGGGGTTATTGTATCCCTCCAGCGGGCGGGCGACCGTGCTGGGGCACGTGCCGTGGGAGCGGGAGGATGGTTACCGGCGGCAGTTCGCATTGTTGTTGGGACAGAAAAATCAGTTGTGGTGGGATCTGCCGGCGCGGGATTCGCTGGAGTTAAACGCGACGATCTACGGGATTCCGCGGGCGGTGTTCGAGCGGACGGTGGGGGAGTTGACGGAGTTGCTGGCGGTGCGGGACAAGTTGAATGTGATGGTGCGGGAGCTGTCGCTGGGGGAGCGGATGAAGATGGAGTTGATCGCCGCTTTGCTGCATCAACCGAAGGTGTTGTTCCTGGACGAGCCGACGATCGGGTTGGATGTGGTGTCGCAGAAGACGGTGCGGGAGTTTTTGCGGAGTCACAACGCGACCCGAAAGACGACGATCCTGCTGACGAGCCATTACATGGCGGACATCCAGGAGTTGTGCCGGCGGGTGATCATCATCGACAAGGGGACGATCTTTTTTGACGGGCAACTGGCGGAGGTGCTGGACCGGTTTGTGGACTTCAAGATGGTGACGATCCAGTGCGCTGGCGGGGCGGCGGGGGCGGAGGCGAGCCTGGCGCGGTATGGGGAGGTGGTGGAACGGGCGGCGGGTCAGGTGCGGCTGAAGGTGAAGCGGGATCGCGTGATCGCGGTTTGCAAGGCCCTGTTGGACGAGTTGCCGGTGACGGACATCGACATTCAGGAGGTGCCGATCGAGGACATCATCCGGCAGATTTTTGCGCGGTGAACACCGCGGCTCCGGGAGTGAAAGCGGATCAGCGGCGGATGCGTTGGACAAAGGCGGCCATGCGTTCGGCGGCGATCTGGAGTTGTTCGAGGCTGGTGGCGAAGCAGCAGCGGAGGTAGCCCTCGCCGCTGGGGCCGAAGGCGCCGCCGGGGACGCAGGCGACTTTTTCCTCCTGCAACAGGCGGACGGCAAATTCCTTGGAGGTGAGGCCGGTGGAACGGATGCTGGGGAAGGCGTAGAAGGAGCCGCGGGGGAGGTGGCAGGGGAGGCCCATCTGGTTGAGGGCGTTGACGATGAAATTGCGGCGGATGCGATACTGGTCGCGCATGTGGGTGGTGTCGGGTTCGCCGTGCTGGATGGCTTCGAGGGCGGCCTCCTGGCTGATTATGCTGGCGCAAAGCATCGAGTATGGGTGGATGCGCATCATGGCCGCGATGAGTTCGGCGGGACCGCAGGCGTAGCCGATGCGGAAGCCGGTCATGGCGTAAGCCTTGGAAAAGCCGTGCAGGAAGATGGTGCGTTCGGCCATGCCGGGCAGCGAGGCGATGCTG
>CAZUUP010000867.1:0-1957 GCA_964623105.1 uncultured Akkermansia sp. | reverse complement strand
ACGTTCACGTTGGTGGCGACGGACGGGTCGGGCGGAATCTGGGCAGCGAGGCCGCCCACCGCCGGCGCGGTCTCCCCGGCGAGACCCGCGATGGGCACGGGGCTGTCGCCAGCGTCTGCCTCGGCCGCCGTTTGATTCCGGAGTGCACCGACGACACCGAAGGTCAAAGCACCCAGCACCAGCACGCTGAAGGCGACCGACCACGCAGGCTTGGTCTGGAAACTCGTCAGCAGCGTGCGCCACCACGGCTCCGCCGCCCCCGCCCGCTCTGCTTTGAGGCGGCTGATAATCTGGCCGGGCAGGCGGTCGAAGTGGCCGGGGGGCGGTTGCTCGTGGCGCTTGAGCGCGATCAGTTTTTGCAACCGGGAGAAGTCTGGCGGGGCGGATTCCATACTCACTTCAAGTAATCTGACAAGCAGCCTTGCAGCAACTGCCGGGCGTAAAACAACCGCGACCGCACGGTCGCGACGTTGCAACCCATGACTTCGGCGATTTCATCATGCGAGAAACCCTGAATGTCGTGCATGGTCACAACCAATCTATGTTTTTCTGACAACTTGTGCAGGGCGGCGTTCAATTTTTCCTGCAACTCCGCCAGCGCCGCATCCCGGCGGGGAGTTTGGTCGGTGATCAGTTCACGCAAATGCGGCTCGGATTCGCCGTTGAAATCGAAGTCGTTGAGACTGAAGTGCGGGGTGCGGTTGCGTCGCTGCTTGAGAAAATTGAGCGCATGATTGACGGCGACCCGGTAAATCCAGGTGAAAAACGACGAATCACCCTTGAACGACTTCAGCGCGTGATACCCCCGGATGAACGCCTCCTGCGTGAGATCGCTCGCGTCCTCGTGGTTCGACGTCATGTGGTACAACATCCCGTAGATGCGGGATTGATGCCTCCGGATCAGCTCGTCGTAAGCTCCCAAGTCCCCCTCGCGGGTACGCCGCACCAGTTCGGCGTCCGGCGGTCCCGCAGGCGCCTCGACCAGTGGCGTGGCGGGGACAGCGCTCGCGGCAGCGGATTGAGCCATACGCCCGCTTGATCAGGTGGCCGCACCCAGCACGTCGGTCTGCTCCGCGAGCAACTCCGCCAGGGAGGCCAACGCCACGCGCCCGGTGTTTTCCGGAAGGATCATCAGGGCGGCGCGGGCAGCCTCCAGATATTCATGAATCACCCGGCGCGACGCCGCGAGGGCATCGTGCGTTTCCAGCAATTCAATGGTGCGATCATGAAACGCCGGTTCCCAATTCTTCAGCAATTCCCGCAACCGCGTCCGTTCGGGGACGCTGGCGCGCTCCAAAAACACCAGCACCGGCAGCGTCAACTTGCCGCTGGCCAGATCCGTGCCCAGCGACTTGCCCGCGACCTTTTCCGAGCCGTACAGGTCCAGGCAATCGTCATGAATCTGGTAGGCGATGCCGAGCTTCAACCCAAACTCCCGCAAGGCTGCACGACGCGCCGGGGTCGCCCCGCACAACGACGCGCTCAGGTCGCACGACAGCGCGAACAATTCCGCCGTCTTCATCGCCATCACCTTGAAATAGTCCTCCCGGGACAGCGCCAGATCATGCCGCCGGTGCGTCTGGAGAATCTCCCCGGAACACACCGTCTTGGTCGCGGACGCCACCGCCTGACAAACTTCTGTGGTCGGGAAACCCGCCGCCAGCTTCAGCGCATGGGCAAACAGGCAGTCGCCCAGCAGCACCGCTATCTCATTGCCCCAGTTGGCCGCCAGCGTCGGTCGCTGCCGCCGCATCCGCGCGGCGTCCATGATGTCATCATGCACCAGCGTGGCCAGATGGATCATCTCGATGATGACCCCGGCGGTGATGTGTTCATCCCCAACCGTCCCCACGGCACTGGCACTCAACCCGACCAGGGCCGGCCGCAACTGCTTCCCCTGGCTCGATACGGCATACCGGGCGTAATCCGCGATTTCCGGCTCAAACGTGTGTACCTG
>CAZUUP010000866.1:0-1959 GCA_964623105.1 uncultured Akkermansia sp. | reverse complement strand
TCCCGCCGGACAGGCCAATCCGGCCCCGCCGGTCGGGCCCGCCTTGGGTCAGCACGGCGTCAACATCATGGCGTTCTGCAAAGAATTCAACGCGGCCACCAAGGAGCAGGCCGGCTTGGTGATTCCGGTGATCATCACCGTTTACCAGGATAAATCTTTCACCTTCATCACCAAATCCCCTCCGGCCTCCGTGTTGCTGAAGAAGGCGGCGGGAATTGCCTCGGGATCAAAAACGCCGAACAAGGAAAAAGTCGGCAAGGTGACCCGGAAGCAGGTGATGGATATCGTCAAGCTGAAGGCAAAGGACATGAATTCCTCCAGCGACGACGCGGCATTTCGTGTGATTGCGGGAACGGCTCGCAGCATGGGAATTGAAGTACAAGAGTAGAACCATACGCGGGAGAGCCTGAACAGCTCGTCTGGACCGCATTTATTATGCCCAGCAAACGTTACAAAAAAGCACTGCAGTTGGTAGATAGCAGCAAGGTATATAACCTCAAGTCGGCCGTGGAAATCTTGGGGAAATTTCCCCGAGCGAAATTTGACGAATCCATCGATCTTGCGTTCCGATTGGGAGTCGATCCGAAGCAATCTGATCAGATGGTCCGCGGAACCGTTCCCCTGCCGCACGGTAGCGGCAAACAGGTCCGCGTCTTGGTGTTTGCCAAGCCCGGGCCCAGTGCCGATGCCGCGCGCAATGCGGGTGCCGAGCATGTGGGTTTCGATGACCTGATAAAGAAATGCAATGAGGGATGGAACGATTTTGACGTGGCCATCGCGACACCCGAGGCGATGATTGAAGTCCGCAAACTGGGCAAGGTGCTGGGACCGCGTGGGCTGATGCCCAATCCCAAGACCGGCACTGTGACCGAGGACACTGCCAAGGCGGTTCGCGAAGTTAAAGCGGGCCGGGTGGAGTACAAGGTTGACAAGGCGGGTAATGTTCACGTCGCTGTTGGCAAGGTGTCCTTCAAACCGGCTCAGATTGAGGAAAACGTCCGGGTGGTCATCGATTCCGTCGGCAAGGCCCGCCCGGCGAGCGTCAAAGGTACTTTCATCCTGAGTTGCACTCTCTCCGCCACGATGAGCCCGCCGGTGCGGGTTGATGTGCGCGATGTCAATGCGGCTGCGGCTTAACCAAACCAGAAGGGATTATTTCCATGCGTCCTGAAAAGAAGTTCATTGCAAATGAGTATCTGGCCCGGTTGAACGCCTCGCCGTTCTTCATCGCTGTCGAATACACCGGGCTCACCGTGGCCCAATTCACCGAATTGCGGAAACGGCTGGCCAAAGCTGGCGCCGAGGTTCACGTAATTAAAAACTCCATTTTCCGGGCGGCCGTCAAAGAAGCCGGCATCGGCGACCTGACGGGCGCTTTGGCTGGACAAATGGCGGTCGTGAGCGGTCCGAAGGATGTTTCCGCCGCGGCGAAGGTGTTGAAAACCTATCAGGCTGAATTTGAGCGTCCGAAGATCAAGTTCGGTTATCTCAACAACAGCCGTTTGGAGCCCAAAGACATCGTTGCGCTGGCAGATTTGCCGTCCATCGAGGCTCTGCGCTCGAAATTGATGGGCTTGCTCAACACCCCGGCGACCACGCGGGTGCGGTTGCTCAACACCCCGGCATCACAGCTGGCCCGGGTTCTCCAGGCGCGTGTGGACAAGGGGGCTTGACGCCTCTGCTATCCTTAATTTTCACGGCGACAGGCTAGCCGCGAAGCAAACAACAACAACAACAAGAATAAAGTAAATCGTCGGCCCACGGGCCGTGGGTTTAATTCGTCTGTGGCCTCAGATAACGACGAAACTGAAAGATAACATGGCTGACCTAGCTCAACTCGTAGATCAACTTAGCAAGCTCTCCGTTCTGGAGACTGCGGACCTCGTGAAACAACTCGAAGCCAAGTGGGGTGTCACCGCTGCCGCGCCCGTGGCGGCCGCTGCGGCTCCTGCCGCTGGC
>CAZUUP010000865.1:0-1970 GCA_964623105.1 uncultured Akkermansia sp. | reverse complement strand
GCATTCTTCATTTCTTCTCAATGAGTTCCTCGAGCCGCGCCCAGAGCACCTGCTCGAGATGCTCGCGCACCGGCTCGACGGTGATGCGGTTCACGATCTCGCTGGCGAAGGCGTGGGTGAGCAGACGGCGGGCGTTGACCTCGGCGATGCCGCGCGTGCGGCAGTAGAAGAGGGCCTCGTCGTTGAGCTGGCCCACGGTCGCGCCATGGGTGCACTTCACGTCGTCGGCCAGGATTTCGAGCTGCGGCTTGGAATTCACCGTCGCGGTGTCGGTGAGCAGGAGGTTGCGGCTGGTCTGCTTGGCGTCGGTCTTCTGCGCGTCCTTGCGGACGAAGATTTTGCCGTTGAACACACCGCGCGAGTTGCCGCCGAGGATGCCGTGGTAATACTCGTGGCTGCCGCAGTGCGGTTGCGCGTGGTCGGCGACGGTGTGGTGGTCCACAAGCTGTTTGCCGCCGACGGCGTAGAGGCCGTTCATCACGCAATCCACGCCCTGGCCGGTCATGACGAGGTTGATGTTGTGCCGCGCCAGGCGCGCACCGGTGCTGATGCTGTGCGAGAGGAACCGGCTGTCGCGCGCGAGCGTGGCCTGCACGGTGGCGATGTGGAACGCCTCCAGGTTCTCCTCCTGAAACTTCGCGTGCTCAATGTGCGCGCCCTCGCCGATGGCAATCTCCGTGACGGCATTGGTGAAGTGCGCCGCGCCGCCGAGGCTGACGTAGTGCTCGACGACTTTCGCCGAACTGTTCGCACCGGCGACGATGAGGTTGCGCGGCTGCGCGGTGTTCGCCGTTTCACCGGGCGCGCTGACAAAGAGCAGATGAATCGGCTCGGCGGCGACGGCGTTGGGTGCGAGGGCGATGAATGCGCCGTCGGTGATGAACGCGGTGTTCAACGCGGAGAAGCCGCTGGCGTCGAGGCCCGCGTGATGGGCGAGCTGGGCTTGAATGAGCGCGTCGTCGCTCGCGAGTGCGGCTGCGAGGCTAGTGATGGTCACGCCTTTCTGTGGTGCGGGCAACAAGGAGAGCGTGGGGGCGAAATGGCCGTTCACGAAGACGAGACGCGAGCCGGTCCAGCCGGGGAATGCGAAGGCGGCGAGCTGCTGTGCGGTCACGCTCGCGTCTGCGGTGGCGGCGGGCTTGAAGGCGAGCTTCGTGATGGGCGCGACGTTGCAGTAAATCCAGTCCTCCAGCTTCGTGGTGGGGAAGCCGAGTTCGGTGAAGTGCGTCACGCCATTACGCCGCAGCGTGCGGAGCCATTCCGGGCCGGGAGCGGATTTGGCGAACGCCTCGGCGGCGGCGAGGTGCGGTGTGGGTTCGGTTTTTGTTTTCGTGGCGGTCATTTGGCGAAGTCAGGTTTGGAGCGCGGCTGTGGTCGAAGGCCCAGCCACATCAGGATGCACGTTGCTGCGGTTGGCGCTGCGCACACAGTCGCGCTCCGGGCGAGTTGTTTGTGGGGTTGCATGGTTGGCAGTTCGGGCGGAGCGATGCTCGGCGCTCCGGTTACTTGCCGTTCTTGCCGATGAGCCAGTCGTAGCCTTTTTCCTCCAGTTCCAGCGCGAGGTCTTTGCCGCCGGATTTGATGATCTGGCCGTTCCAGAGCACATGCACGAAGTCGGGCACGATGTAGTTCAGCAGGCGCTGGTAGTGGGTGATGACGATGGCGGCGTTGTCCGGGCGCTTCAGCTTGTTCACGCCCTCGGCCACAATGCGCAGGGCGTCGATGTCCAGGCCGGAATCGGTCTCGTCGAGGACGGCGAGCTTCGGGTCGAGCACGGCCATCTGGAAGATTTCGTTGCGCTTCTTCTCGCCGCCGGAGAAGCCCTCGTTGACGGAGCGCTTGAGCATCGCGTCGGGGAGTTCGAGCAGCTTCATCTTCTCCTTCACGATGGCAAGAAAGTCCACGGCGTCCACTTCCTCCTGGCCGCGGTGCTTGCGCTGCTCGTTGTAGGCGGCGCGGAGGAAGTAGGT
>CAZUUP010000864.1:0-1971 GCA_964623105.1 uncultured Akkermansia sp. | reverse complement strand
AATCCCCGCGCGTCCGCCAGTCCTTCATCCGCCACGCGTTCCGCTTTTTCATGGGGCGAAATGAAATGCTCGCCGACTCGCGCACGCTCATCGAAGCCGACAAAGCATACGTGCAGAACGGCGGCAGCTTCCGCGCCGTCGTGGTCTCGCTGCTCACTTCCGACTCGTTCCTGTACCGCAAATAGACGGGGTTGAAATTCTCCGCGAAACCACCGAAGGCCCGAAAGACCAGGGTATTTCTGGGAGCGAAACCGGCAGCCCGTATCCTTGCAAATCTTCCGTAACGTGGAATAACAGAGCGGATGATTGCCCGCCACTTAGACGCCGTTATCGCTGATTTGCTGACCCGCCATCCGGCGGTCGGCTTGCTGGGGCCCCGGCAGGCCGGGAAGACGACACTGGCGCTGGCGCTGTGCGAGAACCGGCCCTCGCTGTATCTCGATATGGAGTCGCCGGACGACCGGGCCAAGCTGTCCGAGCCCGCGGAGTTTCTGAGCCGACACGAGGACAAGCTGGTGGTGCTTGATGAGGTGCAGCGGGCGCCGGGGCTGTTCGCGGCGTTGCGCGGGGTGATCGACCGCGGGCGGCGTAAGGGGCGGGGAAACGGGCGCTTTTTGCTGCTCGGCTCGGCGTCGCTCGACCTGCTCCAGCAATCAGCGGAGAGCCTCGCCGGGCGGGTCATTTACGCGGAGTTGGGGCCGCTGCACATCGGCGAGACGGGGCCGGAGACGGCGGAGCGGCTGTGGGTGCGAGGGGGATTTCCGCCGAGCTTTCTGGCCAAGAACGATGCGGCGTCGCTGGAATGGCGGCGGGCATTTATCCGCACCTATCTGGAGCGCGACATCCCGCAGCTCGGCCCGCGGGTGCCGACGGAGACGCTGCGGCGTTTCTGGACGATGCTGGCGCATGAGCAGGGTGGCTGCATCAACGCGGCAAAACTCGCGGCGGCGCTGGGCGTGAGCGGGCAGACGGTGGGGCGCTATCTCGATTTGCTCTGTGACCTGCTGCTGGTGCGGCGGCTCGCGCCGTGGGCGGCGAACACCGGGAAGCGGCTCGTGCGTTCGCCGAAGGTGTATGTGCGCGACAGCGGGCTTGTCCACGCGCTGCTCGGGCTTGGCACCGCGGATGATTTGCTGGGCCATCCCGTCGCCGGGATGAGCTGGGAAGGCTGGGCGCTGGAGTCTCTGCTCGCGGTGGCTCCGGCGGGGAGCGAGGCGTTCTTCTACCGCACCGGCGCGGGCGCGGAGGTGGACTTGGTGCTGGAGCTCAAGCCGGGGCGCCGCTGGGTGTTTGAGTTCAAAAGGAGCAAGGCGCCCGTGTTGGCGCGCGGCTTCCACGAAGCCTGCAAAGACCTCGCGCCGGAGAAAAAGTTCCTGGTTTTTCCGGGCACGGAAGGTTTCCCGATGGGAAACGGCGTGGAGGCGATGGGGCTGCCAGCGGCGATGGAGCTGGTGCGGCGGGCATGAGCGCAGCGCGGGCGAGCGCCCGCCGGATATGCGCGTGCAATATCCGCCCGGCCGCAATACACTACTCCCATGCAACATCGCAGAGACTTCTTCAAAAACGCCTTCCTCGCGCTCGGCGGACTTTCGCTGCCCGGCTTTCTGCCACGCCTGTCCGCCGCGCAAAGCCTGCCGCTGCTGGGCCGCAGCACGCCGATGCGTTTCATCTTCATGCATCGCGGCAATGGTCTTTTCCCAAAAGTATGCGTGCCGCCGACACTCGGAGCGGCGGAGCAGGAAAAGGAGAAGCGCAACGACGCCTTCGAGGTGGACCTCGACAAACACCAACTGCCCGCGTGGATGGGGCCGCTGGAGGCGCACAAAAAGAACCTCACCATCATCCAGGGTCTCTCCGGAAAAATGTGTACCGTGGGCCATCACTCGTGGTGCTCCTCGCTTGGCGTTTATAAGGCGAACGAGCGGCCCAGTTCCATCAAGTGGGCCACCGTGGACTTCGAGCTGGCGCGGC
>CAZUUP010000863.1:0-1973 GCA_964623105.1 uncultured Akkermansia sp. | reverse complement strand
GGTGAAGGTGCCCCCGATGAGCACCTTCCCATCGCTCTGCACCGCCACGGCATTGACTTGGTTGTTCGCCCCGGCCAGCCCGTTGCCAAAGCCCGTGTCCAGCGTCCCGTCGCTGTTGAGCCGCGCGATGCGGTTCACGGTCGTGCCATTGACCGAGGTGAAGAAGCCCCCGATGAGCACCTTCCCATCGCTCTGCACCGCCACGGCAAGGACGGTGTTGTTCGCTCCGGTCCCAACGTTAAAGCCCGTGTCCAGCGTCCCGTCGCTGTTGAGCCGCGCGATGCGGTTCACGGTCGTGCCATTGACCGAGGTGAAGAAGCCCCCGATGAGCACCTTCCCATCGCTCTGCACCGCCACGGCATTGACGGTGCTACTGATGCCGGCACCAATGCTAAAGCCCATGTCCACATCCCCATTGACCGGCGCGCGGAAGCTGAGTGCCGCCCCACTGCTGGTCGCGGTGCTGGGCAAGGCATCGCTCACCGCCACGGTGTAGGTCGCCGCATCGCCCACCACGGTGGGAGTGAGCACCAGCGCCTGGCTCGTGGCCCCGGGGATGTCAATGCCGTCCTTTTTCCACTGGTAGGTCAGCGTGCCCGTGCCGGTCGCCTGCACCACAAACACCGCCGCATCCCCCAGCAGGATGTTAACCGGTTGCGGGGGCGTGGTGATGGTGACGGCCTGCGCCAGCAGCGGCAGGGCGAGGAGGAGGAGGAGGGAGCGAAGGGTTTTCATGGGTTAAAAGGGCTGGCGGCGGTGAAGGCAAAAGTTAAAAGGCAAAAGGCGAAAGGGGAGGGGCGATGGGGAAAGGACGCCCGGCGACGCCACTGCGGCACCGGGTTGGAGCAGAGCGCGCACAGTTTGGCTCTTTTCCAAAACTGCAGAGGGTGGGTGCGGGAAGTTTCCCGCCGCAGGTTGCCGGGGGAGGAGGGGCGAGTGACGGCCGTGAGGCGGGCGTCTGCGAACCGGCCCGTGCCGCCCGTGCCACTAGCCAAGGGGCGAGGGGCGAGGGGCGAGGGGCGAGGGGCGAGGGGCCAAACGCGGATGGAAATCGGCTACCACAAACAAATTATGGCGTCGGATTCTCTGTAGGTTCCGGGACAAGGCAACTCTAAATGCGATTTATTTTTCAGGCGGAAGAAACAATTCGCTTTTATCGCAGTTTTTTGAATGGAGAAGGCCGGAGCTAGGGACGGAATGCCTGCCCCATGCGCGCTGGAGCGCGGGGATGCCGCCGGATCACTGTGGAGTGCGGTGACTCGTCACCGCTTTCGCGAGGCGACTCGTCGCCGTCGGAATGCTGGGATCGTGCATGTGCCAATGGGGCGCTCCCGGCCCGCGCCAGCGGTGGCGTGCCCGCGCGTCCGGAGCCGCCGAATCATTCGCCGGCGACCTGTCGCCTCCTCAAAGGGGTGCCGAGTCACCGCACTCCACAGTTGGCGGATTCGCAGTTGCTGGCGTGTCTCGGTGAAACCGGATACCCGCCCTCGGTAGGGCGCGCCTCGCCCCAGCGCGCCGCGGGCGTAGTGAGGTGCCCGACGGCGGGCTGAGGACAGCCACGCCCTACCTACCGCCCCGGCCTCCGCACGTCCTGAGCGACCGAGACGGTTGCGCGCCGGAGCGCGGCGTTCACGCCGCAGAAGCGTCCGCCAGCGAGAAAGACGTTGGCAAATCCTGACGCTCCCTTCGCAAGTCATGCCCCTGCGGCGTGAACGCCGCGCTCCTGATGTCAGCCCCTTGGTAGGTCGCGCCTGTCCCCAGCGAGCCGGGGGCGGGGGCCGCAAGCCAAAGCGCCCCTGGCGGGGAAATTGGCGGGAAAAGTGATGCAGAGCACCCATGTGAATGATAAGAACTCCCCGATGAAAACCGCGTTTGTGCATGATTTTTCCGGGAGTTTCGCCCCGCTGCTGGCCTGGTTGCAGCAAGGGGAAACCGTCGTGTTGCTCAAGGATGATGGCCAGCCATTGGGCAAG
>CAZUUP010000862.1:0-1977 GCA_964623105.1 uncultured Akkermansia sp. | reverse complement strand
TGCGACGCCACCAGCGGAGATTGTCGGGGTCTTTGGCCGCGCTGGCTTCGCCGCCAGCGAGCGAGGAGGTCATGCGATATGCGGTGGAGGTCACGATGAGCCGGTGGAGATGTTTCATGCTCCAGCCATTGTCCACCAATTCGGACGCGAGCCAGTCGAGCAGTTCGGGGTGGGTGGGCGGCGGGTTCTTGCGGCCGAACTCAAAGACGGCGGGCACCAGCGGCGTGCCGAAATGGCGGGTCCAAAGGTGATTGGCCGCGACGCGCGCGGTGAGGGGATTGCGCGGGTCGGTAATCCAGTCGGCCAGCGCGGTGCGGCGGCCGCTGCTGACGGGGCGAAACTCGACGGTGGGGTCGTCCTTGCCGGAACTGAAGAAGCGCGTGGGGGTCCATTTCGCGCCGGCGACGGGCGTGACTTTGTCGGTGGCGGCGATGGGTGCGCTGACGCTCTTGGTGGCTTTGTCGAGCGATTCGCGGGCGGTCTTGAGTTCCTTCTCGATGGCGGCCCGCTTGTCCTTGGCGGCACGGGCGAGGCGCAGTTCGGCATCGGCGATGGTGTGGCGGGCCTTGGCGACGGCGGTTTCGCGTTCGGCGAGGACGGCGGTTTGGATTTTCTCGCGTTCGGTTTCGGCGAGCGCGGGGTTGGGGGAATGGGTGCCGGCATCCATTCGCGCCCAAGTGGCACGCAGGGCGGCGATGCGGTGTTCGAGGCTGACGAGTTCGCTCCGGGCGAGGGTGACGGCGAGTTCGGCGGCGGTGAGTTCGGCTTGGGCGGCCTCGGGGGTGTTGGGTTGGGCAGCGACGGCGGGCGCTGCGGGCGCGGGGGGCGGGGCGGCGCTGGGTTCGCGGAGGACGGCGGTGTCTGCGAGTGGCGACAGCGTGAATTCGTGGAAGACCACCAGGGCATCGAAGGCCATCACTTGCAATGCGCCGTCGCGGCGGGCGAGCGGGGAGCGCCAGGCGATGAGCGGTTCGCCATTGAGGGAGGCGTTGATGAGCGGGCCGCGCGCCTGCACGCGCAGGATGTATTCGCGATTGAGTTCGATGGGCAGGGCGCGCATGCCCTCGGGGGGGTATTGCCACGCGGTGCCGCGGCTGTAGGCGGCCTGGATTTTCGGGCCGGTGGTCCAGGCGCTGACGTAAACATTCAACTCGCTGTCGGTGGGGGCGGCGGTTCCGGTGGGGTCGGCTTGCGTGGCATCGAAGGACAGCCCGACGCTGCGGTAGGTCGTGCCGCCGTGGATGGTGAAGCGCATGGTGGCATCGAAATCCTGCGGCGCTTTCTCCAGCCAGCGCGCGGCGGAGCGGGTGGTGCCGTTGCGCTTTTGCGCCAGTCCGGCGGGGGTGTGCGACCAGTCGCCGCCGAAGAGTTTCCAGCGCATCGGTTCCGGGGCGGTGAAACGGGTGGTGACGAGCGGGGCGACTGCGGGCGTTGCTGGAGCCGCAGCGGCGGGCTTGGGAGTGGGCGACTTCTTTGCCGGGGCGTCCTCAAGCAGTTCTTGCACTTCGTCGCGCACAGGCTTGGTGACGGGGTGTTCGGCGGCGCGCTTCTGGGCGGCGGCCAGATTCTCTTTCGCCTTGGCGACGGCGGCTTCGTTGGTGGCGATTTTCTTGCGCGCAGTGGCGAGGTGGGATTCGAGAATCCACGGGCGGCGCTCGGGTTGCCACGCCTCGGGCGGGAGCGGGACGGGCTTGATGGCGAGTGCCTTGAACGCGAGAAGTTCGGGCACGCCGGGGGCGATGGCGGCGGATTTGTCGGGGCGGTTTTCGTCGCCGCGCACGAAGCGATACGTGGGCGTGTCGAGGAGGCCGTCGTAGGCGCGTGGGATGCCGTTGCGGGTGAGGTCGGGCTCGTCGGGGAGGACGTCCAGGCGCACGTGATACGGCTCAAAGAACGCGCGGAGCTTGTAATAATCGGTCTGCGCGATGGGGGCGTATTTGTGGTCGTGGCACCGGGCGCAATTCATGGTGAGGCCGA
>CAZUUP010000861.1:0-1982 GCA_964623105.1 uncultured Akkermansia sp. | reverse complement strand
AACCCTGGGCTGGAGGCCGGAATCCCGTTGGGATTCTTCGTTGGAATTACCGAAAAGCATTACGGTCAAGCCTCCTTGTGAATTCGCCCCGGCCTCACGCGAGAGAGTCGTGTTTTTGCAGCACGAATTTCTGAATTTCGCCCAGGCGCTTCTCCTGCGCCTTGTCATCCCCGCGTGCGTGCTCGGCCAGCGCACGCAGCAGTTCCAGATACTCCGCCGCCCCCGGCAGTCCCACCCGCCCCCGCGCATCCTCCCGATCCTTCACAATCACCTCGCCCACCAGGCGCTGCACTTTCTCGGAGACGCCGTATTCCGCGGCCACGCCCGTGCCCCGTTCGAGGAGGAACTTGACTGCCGCGTCGTGCTCCTTCGGAAACCGCATCTGCAACACCAGACAGCGCCGCAGGAACGCCGCCGGCAGGTCGCGCTCCTCGTTGGTGGTGATGATGATGAGCGGGGCCTGGCCGGGATGCGCCAGCCGCACCGCCTCGCCAAGCTGCGCCGTCTGGAAACCATCATTGCCCAGACACTCCAGCAAGCCGTTCGGCACACTCGGATCAGCCTTGTCGATTTCGTCGATCAACACCACCGGTCCGGCGCAGCCTTCTTTCCCCGGCAGCCAGCCCTTGGGCGGCTTCAGCACCTTGGGCTTCCGCTCCAGATGCCTGTAAAAATCGGCCGCACGCTCCTCCGCCGACTTCCAGTCGAACGCCCACCACAACACGCCGGGCCGGATGAAATTCCGCTCCGCCAGCCGCGCCCGCCAGTCGCCCGGCGCATCCTTGGGCGCATCCTTGGCGACCAACCCGCACACCTGCGCCTCCGCGAGCCGCGCCACCGCATCATACGCGTGAAGCAGGTCATCCCGCTCGCTACGCTCATCCACGACGTGATACAGAAACGGCACCCCCAACTGCTGCGCCACCGCGCGCGCAAGCTGGCTCTTCCCGATGCCCGGCTCACCCCGCAACAGCAACGGCCGCCGGATCGACAACGCCGTCTGCACCGCCCAGACGGTCTCCTGATCGAACCGATGATGCGCCGCCGGCCACGAATCCTGCGGCTCGAGCGTGAAGGATTTGGTGAGGGAGGGATTGAATGAGGTTGGCGTAGGCATGGGCATGGAGCGTGGGCTAGATGGAGGGGCGATGGGTGTGGATGTGGGTGTGAATGCGATGCAGCAGCGTGAGCGCAATCACCGGGTCGGTCATCAGATCGGACTCCGATCCCGACGCGGCGGGGACGAAGAGATAAAGGTCGGAGAGTTCGAGATGTTGTTTGATTTCATCCGCCAGTTTCGCCAAACGCGGTCCGGCGGCGAGGTATGGGTCGCGATCAATTTTCCGGGCCACCTCCAACAACTGGCGGGTGCGATTGAACGCCGTGTCCAGCGCCGCACCATCCAGTTCCGCAACAGCGGCATCATCGTCCGGCCCCAGCACAAAGCGGATGAAATGGCGCTTGATCTCCTTCGCGCGATCGGTTGCGTGCAGCCCGGGGAAGCGGTCGTTTGCGTCCGGGATGCTTTTTTTGTCGACCGCACCGAAGACCCGCGCCAGTCGCGCGCAACCTTTCGCCAGCGCCGCAGCAAGCACCACGAGAAAACGAGCGGTGTTCTCGTTTTCAATGGTCACCGTCGCGGCGAACTTCGGGTGTTGCACCGGACTGCTGGTCGCGATGTCCCGTTGCTTCCAAACCCAGAGGGGATCCAAGCCCAGCACGAAGATGCCGCCGACGACCAATTCCAAGGCATCCCACTCGTGTCGTGTCCTCGAAAAGGATCCCACCCGCCTCGCAATGTCCTCGAGCACCGGCTGCACATTTGCACGCCCCCGACGGAACGTATCCGCGACTTTCCATGAATCGTCCACCTTGCGAAACATGCGGGGCGTCACCTTCGCCGCCTCGCACACAAACTTGGCGGTGTCCGGCGCGGACGCGAGCTGCTCCTCGATGGCATGGATGGTTTCGAGGAAGACTTT
>CAZUUP010000860.1:0-1994 GCA_964623105.1 uncultured Akkermansia sp. | reverse complement strand
ACTGCGGAATCTAGGTTCAAGGCAAATGCCCATCCCCAATGACGCCCCCGTACTCGCCGACGTCAGGAGGTGTATCCCCACCCACCACACCATCCGCCCTCAGCCCTGGATGAAATAACTGAGATTCTCCAACTCGATCGCCAGATTCACATTGTTCACGACCACCTCCTCCGGCACCTGCAACACAATGGGCGCAAAATTCAGAATGCCTGTGATCCCCGCCTGCACCAACTGGTTGGTCACCTCCTGCGCCGAGGTGGACGGCACGGTCAGAATCGCCATTTTCACACCATGCTCGTGGACAAAAGCAGCCAGCGATTCCATCGCCAGCACCGGTTTGATGAACTGCCGCCCCCGGCGCGCCTCCAGATCAAACGCCGCAATGATCTCAAACCCCTCCTGCTCAAACCCCCGATACGACAACAACGCCGTCCCCAAGTTGCCCACTCCCACCAGAATCACCGGCTGAAGGCTGTTCGTTCCCAGCAAATCCGTGATCAACTGCGCCAACTGCTCGACGTCATAACCCAACCCCCGCGTGCCAAACTGCCCGAAATAAGTCAAATCCTTGCGCAACTGCGTGGACTTCACCCCCGCCGCCCGCGCCAATGCCTCGCTCGACACCGTCCGGATGCGGTTCCCCTTCAAACGCGCCAGGCACCGCAGATAGATCGAAAGCCGGTAAATGGCCTTTCGCGGAATTTCGAGGCGGGGAACTTTTTTCACGCGGTGATCCGTTCGGAGCCACTGGCCGTTCGCAACCTTCTCGGCGGGGCGTCCCTCACCGCCTCCCCATCTTGGACCGCGCCAACTCCAGAATCTTCCGCTCACGCTCCGTCAGGCTCTGCAATCCATGCGCGGAAATCTTGTCGAGAATCGGGTCCACCTCGCGACTGATGAACTCATCCGGGGGCAACTCCATCTCCGCCGGCGGTTTGGCCACCGGCTTGGCCATCGTCCATGTGGACGGAGTCCGCACCTCCGCGCTCACCAATTCCCGTGGCCGCGGCCGCGAGCGCAGTCGCAGGGACCGCAGCGACTCGGCCAGAAAATCCGACTGCACCGCCCACCGGATATACGCCACGCCCGCCAGCAAACCGCCCAGGTGCGCGGCATTGGCAATGTTGCCGCTCGGAATCACCAACCCAAAAACCGCCACCGCCAGCGAGATGTAAAGCAACGTCCGGGCCCGCATCGACACCGGCACGATCAAGAACACCAGCAGCGTCAGCAACCGGTCGGGAAACAGCGTGGCAAACGCCGCCACCAAACCCATCGCACCGGCCGACGCCCCGACCACCGCCCCGCCAAACACCTGCGGAAACGCCCAACCAAACGCCACCTGCAACAACCCCCCGCATACTCCGCTGCCAATGTACAACCCCAGATAATCCACCCGCGTCAGCGTCTCCTCCAACGCCCGCCCAAAGAAATAAATGGCCAGCAGGTTGAACACCAGATGCAGCAAGCCTCCGTGCAGCAGTTGGAAAGTCAGCAGTTGCCAGACGTAGCCCCGGGACAACCCCGCCACGCTCAAGGCAAAATAACGATCCACATCGAAGGACGTGTAATGCTCGACCACGCTTTGCAGAAAGAAAGCGGCCGTCGTGACAATCAACAAATAGAAGGTCACCCCGCGCCCGGACTCCCACTCCGGACTGCGCATATATGGCCGATCATCGAGCATCGTCCGGAGACAATAGCCCGGATACGCGCCTTTTCAAAGCCCATTTTGCCCGATCAGCCTTTGCCCGCACCTTCCCACGCCCCTCACCCCGCGTGATTCCCGAACCGCCCTCAAGTCCGCCCCCCCGTTTGGAGTGCGGTGACTTGTCACCGCTTTCCCAAGGCGACTTGTCGCCGTCGCCAACCCGCGACGTGCGATGCGAATGGTGCGTCCCCCGCTCGCGCCAGCGGTGGCGCGCCCGCGAATCCGCAACCGCCCGTGCGTTCGACGGCGACAAGTCGCCTGCGTGAAAGCGGTGACCAGTCAC
>CAZUUP010000859.1:0-2002 GCA_964623105.1 uncultured Akkermansia sp. | reverse complement strand
GGCGCGCACGCGGCGAGTCGGGCGGTCCAATCGGTGCGGGTAGCGACGAGGAAAAGGCCCGGCGGGATCGCATCGTTGCCGCCAATCTCGGGCAGGACCGCGCGCCCGCCTTCGGGCAGGATCCGCGCAACCAGGGTGGGGGCGTGTTCCAGATCCGCCGCCTCGGCAGCAACGACGCTGAATTCCAGTTCTACGGCTGGAACAAGGACATCGGTCGCACCGCAGCGCAAACCATCGAGGTGCAGCGCGGCAACAACCCGGACATCCAGATTGCCGTCGTTCGCCGGATGATCGCCATCATCCGTGAATACGAAAGCGGCGACTTCACCTGGGATTCGCGGAAACTGGGCCGCACGCTCAATCTCTCGGCGCGACCAGCCGACAATGCCGGCCTGGAAGAGGTGTTGATGCGCGAGTTCTTCGACGTGCGCCGCTAAAGGCACCCGGCGCCGCCAATTCACCGAACCTGGCCGGGGAGGCCCGGCAGGGCGCGATTCCGACCATCAGGGAATGGCGCACTCCGCGTCGTTGCGTGCCTTGCCCACGGTGCCGCCCACCCCGGCATTGCGGCTGATCGCCAGCGGCATCGTCACCTGCACCCCCTGCTGCGACGGCACCGCCAAGGGCGGCGTGCTCGTGTCGCGCACGTAACCAAACTGCCCCGCCACCAGCTGCTGCTGGCCCGCCGCGTTCGAGACCAACACCGCCCCGTCCACCACGTCCACGTGCAGCCCGTTGGGCGGCGCTCCCCCACCCGGCATCGGGATGCTCCCGCAGTTGTTGTCGCAGAACAGCAGTCCGAAATGCGTCCCGCGGATGCCAATGGTGGCGCTGGGCGCCACGAACTTCACCCGGTCACGGTTGCGCCGCCCCAGCAGCCCCGTCACGCTCCTCAACCCCCCCTTCAGCAGGCTGAAGAACATGTTGTCCGCCTCGGGCTTGTCCTCGTCGAACTTGAACGCCTCGATCTTCATCTGCGAGTCCGGGCGCAACACCACCTCCGCCCCGTCATCGAACTTCAGCCTCGCGTACGTCCCCTGCACCGTCTGCAGCGTGTCGCCCTCCGACACCGAGGACTTCACCGACAGGAACCGCTGGCTCCCGTCGGCCTTCCGTACCGTCAGCGTTCCCGACAGGTGCGTGATCGAACCCACCGCCTGGGCCGGCTGCGGTGCCGACGGCTGCGCCCCTTGCTGCTGCGCCTGCGCCGCCCCCGCAAGCACCAGCATCACGGCCAGCACCCAGGCCCGCGCCCCCGCACCACACCCCTCGTTCCACACCTTCATCACGGTTCCCATCAGCTGCACACCGCCAGTTGCTTCTTGGCCGCCGGCTTGTCGTCCTTCTTGCCCCCCGGCCCCGCCGTCGTCGTCTTCTCGTCCTTCTTTTCCTCGTCCTCCTTCGCCCCGAACGTCCCGCTCTCGCCACCCGTCGTCCCGTTCGGGTCGGTCTTCGTGGCCGACCCCGTGCCCCCGGCCCCGCCCGTGCCACCCGTGCCGCCGGTTCCACCCGTGCCCCCCGTCGCCCCCGCCGGCGGCGGCACATCCCCGCTGCCGTCATCCGCCTCCGTCGACGAATTCACCGCCGCCACCACCGCCTGCTGCGTCGAGCTCGCCGTCGCCGCCACCACCGTGGAACTGGCCGCCGCCGTCTCCGTCACGCTCAGCGTCCCCCCGGCCACCAGGTTCCCCGTGCAGTTGTCACACGTGCCCGCGTTCACCACCAGGTTCCCCGCCGCACTCGCCCCCGCCGTCGCCCCCAACCCCGTGCCCGGCACGAACTTCAGCGTGCCTGTCGCAGGCGTCGTGATCCCCAGGTTCCCCGAGCTCGTCACGAGGCTCGCCGTCGCCCCCGCGCCCGTGCCCCCGTTCACGAACACGTTGGCCGCGTGATGCCGCAGCGGGTACGGGCTGTGGGCGCGGTGGTCGCGGGTCCAGGCGAGCACGGCGTCGCGGCCGCGGTTGTCGGACGCGATGAACTGCTCTTGGGGGTGGTCGCCGCG
>CAZUUP010000858.1:0-2004 GCA_964623105.1 uncultured Akkermansia sp. | reverse complement strand
GTCCCGCCGCCCGGAGCCGTTCCGCCAGCCGCCGCACCCGCGGCTTGTCCGCCGAGTTATGGCTCAGGAACGCATCGTATGGGAAGCTGTCGAGCAAAGCAGTCTCCTTGGGTGGCGGTTCAGGCGTTGCCCCCGGTTTCAATCGGCAGGCGGCGCAACCGGGCGCGGTGTTCGTCAATCACCAGCAAAGCGCCGGTTTCCAGGGCCGCCGTCGCGGTTCGCAGCAGGGTGCAGACGCGGGCTTGCTGTGCCGAATCCAATTCATTGCGCAGCCGCAGCAGCACGACGCTGGGCGTGCCGGCCTGCGTGTGAAAAAGGAGTTCAGCGAAATCGAGGTCTTGCGTCAGCACCACCCACCCGTGCTGCCTGGCCCAAGCCAGCAGGTCTGTATCCGGGGCCGTCGGTGAGCCGGCGTTGCTCCAGTGGCGGGCCTGCCATCCGGCCTGCTCCAAAACCACCAGCCACTCCGGGCTGAGGTTCATGTCCGCCAGAATCTTCACGTCGGGACCGGAGCGAGTTCCTCGTCCTCCACGCGCACGGAAGCGTAGAATAGGCAGGCATCAATGTCGGCGGGTTCCAGATAGGGATAAGCCGCGAGGATGCGCTGGGGCGTGTGGCCGGCGGCCAGAAGGCGCAAGACATTGGCCACCGTGACACGCAGCCCCCGGATGCAGGGCTTACCGGACATGACCAGCGGATTCACCGTGATTCGAGCAAGCGCATTCATGACCTTCAAATAGCACAACGCAGCTGGGTTGGCGAGCGCCCAGTTGCTCAACGCGGGCAAGGTCGTCCCCTGGCTGGATGACCCATTCACCGAACCAGGCGCGCAACCCCGCCGCCCGCAGCCGTTCCGCCAACCGCCGCACCCGCGGCTTGTCCTTGGCGTTTTGGTTGGGGAAAGCTTTCGCAGAAGGAATTGGCGCGGCAGGGCGCGGATATGATGTTTTACGGGCAGATCAAGGGAAGCGACTGGCGTTTGTTGCGGCGATAGACGCGGAAGTCGGAGTCGAGGGTGAAGACGGGGGCTTCGGGCCAGAGTTCGGACATGCGAACGAGGCAGGCGTCGGCGAAAGACATGGGGACGCTGGCGTAGCGGGCCATCAGTTCGTGAACTAGGGAGTGATGTTCACGGACGGTGAACGGCAGTTCCAACCGCCCGTCAGCCAGCCAGCTTTCGATGCGGTCTTTCGCCTCGGGAAGCTCCCGCGTGAGGAAGTGAACTTCAGACAGGACGGCCTCGCAGGAAAGCATCTTGGGCGGCAGTTTCCGGGCCTCGCGCGCGGCCCAGGCGTGATCCTGGTCGTCGCGATCAAGCATCGCCACGAGCGGGCCGGTGTCGGCGATGACACATTTCATCGGCCGTAGTCTTTGAGGTGCTTTTTGTTGCGGGCAAGGTCGCGCTTGCCGGAGGCAATCGAGCCGACGCTGTCGCCGAGTGCTTCGAGCAAGTTGGCCGGGCGCCGGTGCGGTGCCGCCGCTTCCGCGGCGATTTTCGCCTCGATGGCCTCGCGGACGAGCACGGATTTCGGGACGGCCCGGCGTCTCGCCAGTTCGGCCAAACGGCTGTCGAGCGCGGAGGGAAGTTTGCAGGTCAGCACACTCATGGGAGAGAGGTAATACCTGAGTCAGCCTGTGGCAATACTCGAATCGCGCTCCGGGAGAACGCCGTCGCCCGGCAAGAACGGGACGAAGCGGCGGCCGGCATTGGCGGGCCGCGGTGGAAGGCGGTGCTCTGCTCCCGCGCCACCCAGCTCGATCCCAGTTTCCTCACCGGACGTGGATCCAGTGCATCCCGAAGAGGTTGAAAGTATGGCGGTGCCAAGCGCCGGAGCCAGGGTATTACCTGCTCCGTGTCGCCGACAGCATCGGCGGTTATGGTGAGGCGACGGTGGGCGTGCGGAGGTTCACGCGCCGCTGCCGCCTTGAACCGTCCCCGGCTCGCGCAGGCTTGCGGGTGACCGGCGTTTCCGCAGAATCCGCGCATGACCACCGCCCGTTCTC
>CAZUUP010000857.1:0-2004 GCA_964623105.1 uncultured Akkermansia sp. | reverse complement strand
GTTTTCTCCGTTGGCCCTGGTTTCAAACGCGGCCGTTAGGCGGAAACGATGGAAACGATTCCGCTGTTGGCAAGGTTGGCCATCTACATGGATCTCGAATTCCACAGGGCGATGGGAAACGCGCGTCAAGCCCCGGACGCAGCGCTAGAATTTCGCAAAACCAAACTCACCGTCGAAGCTGGCCAGGGGATGACGCCCGGCGGGGGTGACGCTGATGTGGGTGTCCAGGAGGCTGGCGGCGGCCTCGCTGAGGAGGCGGGGTTCGCGCAACTGGCCGGCAAGTTTTTCCATCCGGAAGATGAAGTTCACCTCGCGGCCAGAAAGGCTTTCCTCGCCCATGGAGGCGCCGCCGCGATACACGGTGCCGTGATGGAGGACGATGCGGAAGGGGAGCGGAGAGCCGCTTTGCAGGCGCTTGAGGGCTTCGAGGGCGCGGCGGACCTGCAAATCGGACCCCGAGCGGCCGTGCCAGTAGGCGAAGAAGCCGTCACCGAGAAATTTGTTGATGCTGCCGCCGCATTCCTCGATGAGCTGCTTGCATTCGGCCAGCCACCGGCCGGTGACGACGGGGAGTTCGTCGGCGGGCATGGTTTCGTGGAGACGGCTGGAGCCCTCGATGTCGGCCAGCAGCAGCCAGCAGGGATCGGAGCGGATATCGACGACAGTGGCATCGTCGCCGGGATTGCCCGCGCGGCCGTGACCGGACGCCGAAGGTTGGTGAAAGCCGAAGGCGGTGGAGCCGATCTCGATGCGGTCGCCGTCGTGCAGAAGGGTGGGCTGGCTGACGCGGCGGCCGTTGAGCAGGGTGCCGTTGCGACTGCCCAGATCGACCAGCCAGTACTGGTTTTGTTCCTGCGCGTGGACCAGCGCGTGGCGGCGCGACGCCCGGTCGTCGAGGATGGCGATCTGGTTGGTGGGGGCGCGTCCGATGGAGCAGGTTCCGATGATGGCAAATTGTTCGCCGACGGAACTTTCCAGCCAGACATTGGATTTGGCAGCGTCGCTCATGGGTGGTTGGAGCTTAGCGTCACGAAGGCAAATGGGAAGGCTGCTTTGGCGAGGGCGGGACGCATTGGGTGAAGCCGGGGACGACCGTCCGGCGTGCCCTGCGGTTCAGCTCAGGGCGGTGAAAAGCTGGCGCAGTTCCGCCTCGACTTCTTCCGGGCCGGCGACGGTTTCAGCGATCTGGGCGCGCAGCACCTCGCGGTAACGCTGGCGAAGCCGGTGGACGGCAACCTTGATGGCGCCCTCGCTGAGGCCGAGTCGGGCCGCCAGTTCCGCATAGGACTGATCCGCGCCCGTACCGGTGAGCGAGAATTTGAGTTCCTCGAACAGCCGCGCCTTGCCATCGGCGGTCATCTCGTCGCGCAGCCGGGCGAGGGTCGAGTCCAGGAGGGTCAGCGCCCAGCGGCGTTCGTAGAGGCGGTCCGCGGTGGTGTTGTCCACCGGTTCGAGAGCGTAGCGGCTTTCGGCCGTGGCGGCATCCAGGGCAACAAACTGATGGGCGCCGCCACCGCGTTTGAGGGCGCGGGATTTGTCCCACTCGTTGGCAAGGAAATGTTTCAGGGACGCGAGGAGGAAGGACCGAAAGCGGCCCTTGGCGGGGTCCACGCCGGCGAGCCAGTTTTTTTCGAGCAAGCGGGCGAAGAACGCCTGGGTCAGGTCCTGCGCGTCGTGGGGGGAATGGCCCTGCCGGCGGACGAAGGCATAGAGCGGATACCAGTACGTTTCACAAAGGCGGGCCAGGGCGTCAGCGCCGCGGGTGGAATCACCGCCGCGGCGCGCGGAGAGGACGATGCTCCAATGGGTCTCGGCAAACCGGGCCTGGGTGCGGGCCGTCTCGGCGGCGGGGTTTTCGGTGGGATCGCTCATTGCGGCGGGGAACCCGCGGGCAGGGGGCGGATGAGGCCGCGGATGACGGGTGACTCATTCGTGACCGAACGCCTCGACGGACCGGATGGTCTCGGGGCTGAAACGGCGGAACTCGTCCGGGGTGAAAAGCCG
>CAZUUP010000856.1:0-2005 GCA_964623105.1 uncultured Akkermansia sp. | reverse complement strand
CAGGGGTGAGGGCGGCGAAGATCGGGGAAGGGCTGGAGCACTCGCGCGTGCTGGTGCTCTGCATGTCGTCCCGGGCGTTCGGCTCGGACTGGGCGGTGTTGGAGACCGGCACGTTTCGGTTTCGCGACCCGCTGAACCCGGAGCGCCGCTTCATTCCCCTGCGGCTCGACGACGCTCCGTCAGAGGCTCCCGACGCGATTTCTTCGGCCCCGGGAACAGCGGGCTCTGATACACTGCCCCCATGAAACTGAAAGAACAGGCGCCCACGGTCACTTTGGCCCGCCGGCTTGGGGTTCCGGCTCACGTCTCGGGTCTGGCGATGCGCCTCGCGAGACTCATCGGAGCCGGGGATCGGCTGGCGGAATGGCTTCTGAAGGCCGCCGTGAACCGGGGAGCCACCCACTACCGGCGCGAGTTCGATCCCTTGCTTCCACCGGACCATCCGATGATTTCGGACGAAGAAATCGGCATCGCCCTTTGCCTGGGCCAGTTCCCGTACAACTTGGATAACCTTCGTGCCGCCGCCCAGTTGCTCAGTTCCCCGCGCGTGGACGCCGCCCGGCTTGCCCGGCTTGCGGAGCAGGAGCGTTGCGAACCGGTCCTGCTCCACATCGCGAACGTGGCGGGAGGCCAGGTCCCCGAATTGGAACCTTGGGCCTACTTGCGCCAGCACCTGCCACCCCGTCCCGTCCCGCGCACGGATGCCCTGCCTCACTGGACTCGTCTGGTCAGCCACACCGGCGTGACGGCGCAAGGCGGCCCGCCCCGCACCGACTGGCTCTGTCGCCATGAATAACCCGCTGCGAATCCTCCAAACGTTCGACCGCCATCTGGCCGCGCCGGCGGAACTCACGTTGTTCGGGCGCGCCGCGCTGGCGCTCGGCTACGCTCCGTCGCCTGCCGCTCTTGCTGCCACACCAAAGTCCTCGCGTTGGTAAAACCATGACAATCCCGGCCTGAGACTCTTCCCTGCATGCCCAACGAATTCCCCTACGACGTGTTCCTGAGCCACAGCGCGAAGGACAAGGCGGTGGTGGGCTCGCTGGCGGAGCGGTTGCGGCAGGACCAGCTGAAGGTGTGTTGCGATGAATGGGTGCCCAAGCCCGGCGACAGCATTCCGGCCAAAATCGAGGATGGGCTGCCCCATTTCGCACTTCAGCCTTCAGCCTTCAGCCTTTGTTTGGCGACCCGCTGAACCGGGAGCGCCGCTTCATTCCCCTGCGGCTGGACGATGCCCACGCCGCAGCGCTTTGCACCTTGAAACCCGGCACGAACTGAGAAACACTCCCGCATATGAACATCGGTTGGATTTACAAAGATGGCGAAGTCATCGAACTCCCGTCTCTCACGGCTGTCGTCCAACGTGAACGGGGGTGGTTCGTCTCCAACTGTCCCGAACTGGGCGTGGCCAGTCAAGGCAAGACCCGCAAAGAAGCTCTTGCCATGCTGGCCGAAGCGGTCGAACTCTGGCTGGAAGCCGCCAGCGCCAAGGAAATCAGGCGTCGGCTGAAACTGGGCGGGACCGTTCAGCCCCTTCAACTGGCCCATGGCTAAACTGCGGCCACAGTCCGCCACCGAGGTGACGCGCCTCCTGCGGGAGCACGGCTTCGGGTTCGTGCATCAGCGAGGCAGTCACCTCATCTATCGGCGACAGTTGCCGGGCGGCGATACTGCCACCGTGCCAGTTCCCAACCGGCGCGAGATTCCGGTCGGCACGCTCAAGTCCATCATCAACTTGAGCGGGCTGGACGAGAGCCTGTTCCGGAAATGAGCACCGAGACCTTCACCTACGAAGTCTTCCTCAGCCACAGCGCGAAGGACAAGGCGGTGGTGCGCGCTTCCTCCCTCTCCGCCTCGAACGGGGAGAGGGTTGGGGTGAGGTGTCGAATTCCCATCTGGTTGCGGCAGGACGAGGTGAAGGTGTGGTGCGATGAATGGGTGCTCAAGCCGTCGGTTCCCCTCGCCCATCGGATGGGAGAGGGGGCAGGGGTGAGGGCGGCGAAGA
>CAZUUP010000855.1:0-2017 GCA_964623105.1 uncultured Akkermansia sp. | reverse complement strand
CTGCGCCAAAGCGGCGACAAGTCACCGCACTCCAAACCGCCGCCTCACGCCCCCCTCGCACCCCCTCCGTCTCCCCGCAAATGCCACGAGGCCCTGCAAATCCGCGGTTCCGATCCGTGTTCATCCGTGGTTATCCGTGATTGAAAATTCCGTCCCCGCTCAGCCCGCGTCACCCAGCGCGTTCCGCCGGAAAGCCCCGCTCAGCGACGGATCGATCACGCATTCGTAGCCTTCCATCCGCGCCACGACTCCGCCGCTCGCGTCGAGGAACTCGATGTCCGCCGTCGCCTTCTGCGGCGTCGCCTGCGTCACGCGCGCCACCACCCGCACGCCCTCGCGGGGGAACCGCGCCGCGAACTGCCGATACCGCACCGCCGCACACGGCAGCGACGGCGCGCGCTGTTCGCCCAGCGTCCACAGAATCATCAACTGAAAGCTCACATCCAGCGCCAGCGGATCGGCGATCCAGCTGCCGCGCAGCGGATTCACCACCCACGTCTTCGGCGACGGCGACGTCTTCGCCCACGCCGCGATCCCATGCGGCCCGCACGCCTCGACCGCCGCGATGCCCTGAAACTCCGGCCCGTGAAACAACGCGTCCGGCCCATACCAGCCGCCGCCAACCCAAGTGTCGCCGCCCATCTGCAACGCCGCCGACTGCGCCTGCGGTGCCGCCGCTCGCTCGCCCAAAATGATGCGCGCCCGCGCGTGCAGCACCGGTTTCTCGCGTTCGCCGCCGACCAGTTCCATCACGACTTGCGTCTCCGCGCCCGCGCGCTGTGCTGCGTGCGCCAGCACCCGCAGCGTCACCGCGTGCCGCGGGTCCAGCCGTACGCCCTTGAAAACCCGCAGGTCATCAAAGCCGCAAAACGCCAACCCCGGATGACAATGCAGCGCCCCGTGCGCCAGCCACTCGACAATCATCGCCACCGGAAAAACCGCCCGCCCATCGAGCACATGCGACTTCAGGCACGGCATCTGCCCCACGCTCAACTCACGCTCGAACGCGACTGTCACCGCCACCGCTTCCGCCACCGCTTCCACCTGCGTTGCCACGACCGGCGTCGCCATCGCGGGAACCGCCGCCACCTTCCCCTCCAGCGGCGCGAGCACCACAATCTCCACCGGCGATGAACTCGTTCCCGGCACCGACAACTCGCGCACCAGCAACTCCGCGCCCGCCGCTGTTTCGATCACGCCCACGCCTTCCTGCGCGAACACGCGCCGCAACGCCGGCGTGACCATCCCGCCATTCCACGGACCCCAGTTCATCGCGACCACGCGGCAATCGGGACGCCGCCGCGCCTCGGCCTGCGCGAGCTTGTTCAGCACCTCGTTCGCCATCGCGTAGTCCACCTGCCCCACGCGCCCGAAGCGCGCAGTCGAGGACGAGAACATCACCAGACAGTGCAGCTCGTCATTGGTCAGCGCGGCCAGCAGAACCTCCGCGCCGCTTACCTTCGTGCTCCAGACCGAGTCGAATTGCTCCGCCGTCTTGTCCTCGATCCGCTTGTCCGCGAGCACGCCCGCGCCGTGAATCAGTCCGCGAATCGGCCCGAACTCATGCCGCAATTCATTCAGCAACGCCCCGATCTGCCGCCCGTCGCGGACATCCACCGAGCGATACAAAACCGTCGCGCCCGCCGCCGTCATCCGCGCGATGTTCCGCAGGATTTCGCGATTCGCCAGCCAGCGCCGGAACTGCGTCTCGACCGCTTTCGGCGTGGCCGGGACGTTGAGATGCGCGTGAATCGCCTTCTTGATTTCCGCCTCGTCGTGCAACGCCGCGAGCCACTCCGGCTCGGTCTCCGGCGCGGGACTGCGCCCGAGCAGCACCAGCGTCGGCTGGAATGCCTGCGCCAAACCGACCGCCACCTCCGCCGTCACGCCGCGACTGCCGCCCGTCACCACGACCACATCGCCCGCGCGCAACACCGCCGCGCCCGTGCCCGCCGCCGCCACCGGCGTGTCGATTAATTCCAAACCAATCCGCCCCTCGCGCGACACGCCCACCTCG
>CAZUUP010000854.1:0-2026 GCA_964623105.1 uncultured Akkermansia sp. | reverse complement strand
CGTCTCCTTCGCCTTGTACGCAAACGGCGCCAATTGCACGAACAGAAACGGAAACTCCCCCTGCCCCCACACCTGCCGCCAGCCCCCGATCAAACCCTTCATCAACGAGTGATACCGCATCCCCGCGGCCAGATTCGCCTCCCCCTGATACCACAACACCCCCCGGATCCCAAACGGCGCCAGCGGATGAATCATCCCGTTATACAACCCCGTCGCCGCCCCATTGCTGTTTAGCGGATGCCTGGGCTTCGGCTCCCCCGCCTTGGCGAACCGCTCCCGCGCCGCCGCGATTTCCTCCCGCTCCCGCTGCAAGTCCGGCTGCGAGGCAAAACCCTCCGGTGCCATCCACGGCTCGATCCGCGTCCCGCCCCACGACGACGCGATCAATCCCACCGGCACCCCCAACTCCCGCTGCAACTCCCGCCCGAAATAATACGCCACCGCCGAAAACGATCCCACCGTCGCCGGCTGACACACCTTCCAACCCGCCCGCACATCCTCCGCCGGCGTCCCCGATGCCACCAACGGCACCAGAAACAAACGCACCTGCGGAAAATTCGCCGCCGCCACCTCCTCCCGCCCCTTCGCCGCCGCCGCCACCGACATCTGCATGTTCGACTGCCCCGAGCCCAGCCACACCTCACCCACCAAAATATCCGTCAACTCAATCGTCTCCCGCCCCGCCACCGTCATCTTCAGCGGCTCCGCACTCGCCTTCATCGGCGCCAACCGCACCCGCCACCGCCCCTGCTCATCCGTCCGCGCCGAACCCCGGTTCTCCCCAATCACCACGGTGATCTCCTCCCCCGCGTCCGCCCAACCCCAGATCGTCAACGGCAGCTCCCGCTGCAACACCATCCCGCTCCCAATCACCGCCGGCAACCGCGGCCGCGCCTCCGCCCACCACGCCCCACCACCCAGCAACCACGCAACCACCCCCAACCAAAACCATCCCGCAACCCCCCGCCCCGCCCCACCCGCCACATTCGCATTCATCCCCCGCTTCTATTCCCTCCCCCACCCCGCGTCAACGCACCCCACCCGAAACCATTCCCCCGCCCGCAATTCCCCCTTGCCACCCCCGTCCACTCAAACCACCGCCCCCATCACCCCAACTCTCGCTCATACCGCTCATTCACCAAGAACCGTTTCCCCAAAGCCTCCCGCAGCGGATCCGCCGCCTCCCCGCAAAAACCCAGATGCGAATGCCGCCGCCAGCCCTCCGCGTACTTGAACTTCCCGGACATCCGCCCCAACTCCCTCGCCATGTCCTCCATCGTCTGCAAATACGAATTCAACCCCTGGCTCAAATCCAGCCACCCCTGCTGACTCCGATGACACGCCAGCGACTCCAGCTTCGCCGCCTGCACCGACGTCGTGTCCACATACGCCCCCGGCACCACCCGCCGCCGCAACCCATCCCGCAACCCATGCGGCATGCAATGATACACCGTCACCTCCCCCCCATACACCGCCCGCGCCGGCACACTCCGGAAATTCGGCATCCCATGCGTGAACGCCGCCGTCACCGCCAGCCGACACGTGTTCGTATGATCCTCCATGTAATCCTGCGGCCCATGCGTCAGCACAATGCTCGCCTTCGACTCCCGGATCACCGCCGCCACCTGGCGCAACAACGGCACTTCGTAAAGAATCTCCAGATCATCCCGCATCGGCGCGTGCCAGCGCGCCCCCAACACCCGCGCCGCCGCCTGCGCCTCCTTCCGCCGCACCGCCCGCGTCTTCGCCGGACCGAACTCCGCGCTTCCACAATTCCCCGTCGAAAGATTCAAATAATGCGTCTCCCACCCCGCCTCCCGCAGCAGCAACAACGTCCCCGCCATCTGAAACTCGATGTCATCCGGATGCGCCGCAATCGCAATGGCTGATTTCATGCCCCCAACTTTTGCGCAAACCCCACCCCCGATAAAAGGACAATCCGTCCCCCTCTCTCCCTCCCCCCCCCCCCGCGCGCGACTGTTCTGAAAGCCACTCGCAGCGCACCCGCTCGGCCTCCGGCTCGTCT
>CAZUUP010000853.1:0-2028 GCA_964623105.1 uncultured Akkermansia sp. | reverse complement strand
GGCAAAAGGCAAAAGGCAAAAGGCAAAAGGGCGGCGGAGGCCGAAGGCAAAAGGCAAAAGGCAAAAGGCAAAAGTGCCAGCAGCTTGGATTCCCAGAGGTGAATCCGGGCGGCGAGGGTTTCGCGGTAAATCTCCATCGCGGATTTCTGCATGACGAGCAGGGCTTTCTCGGTTTCGGGGAGCTTGGCGAACGCTTTGCCGCTGATGAAGGCGCCGAGTTCGTGGAGTCTGGCGCAGAGGTCTTCGTGCTCGGCGATCACCTGTTGCTGCTTGGGGGTTGGGGCGGTCATAAGGCAAAAGGTAAAAGGAAAAAGGCAAAAGGGGTTACAGGCCGTCTTGCAGGGTTCGGGAGGCGGTCAGGGTGCGGGCGGTGATGACGCTGCGTCCGCCGCCTTGGGTGGTTTCATCCTCGGCGGTCTCGGGTTCTTCGATGGCGAAGCGGCCGGCGGCGACGTCGCGCAACAGGGCGAGGGCGTTGGTGTATTCGGCCTTGCGTTCCTCGGTGACTTTCAGCGGCAGGCGGGTGGTGAGGCGGTAGCGGAGGATGTCCACCGCGGCCGTGACCAGCTTGCTGGGGATCGTGGCACCTTCGCCGAGGGTGTTCCTCACGGCGCAATAGCCGCGCACTTCGTCCACGACCTGCGTGATGAGCGGGGTGAGGGGCGTGGTCTGGCCGGCGGCGAGGGCAACGGTCGTGAACGCGGTCAACTCCGCCCCGGCGAGGCGGGTCTTCACGTCGGCTTCGGTTAGGGTTGTCCAGGCCATGAGTCAGAATTCAGTAGTCGGAAGTTAGAATGCAGAATTTTCGAGGCCGGGGCGGGGGGAAAAGGTTAAACCCCCGCCCCGGCGTGTGTTTGGTGTCCGCTCGGGGAAGTGTGTGGGTTACGAGAGGAGATCGTATTCCACGAGGCCGGCGGTGTTGTCACCGGCGCCGCTGGGGACCACCTGGCTGAACCGGACATACCGGCGGATCGTGCTCGGGAGGCGCAGCCGATAGGTGGCGGCGGCGCTGCCGGTCGTGGCGACCCCGACTTCCTGAACCTGATGGAGGGGCGCGACATCCGCGAAGCTGGAGTCGTTGGCCGAGTCCTGCAACGTGATGAGGATCGTCTTGGTGTTGTCCGTGTGGTTGGCGAGCGCCGGGACGGTCACGCGGAACTCGTTGGATTCGACGCTCTGGCCGGGGCTGGTCGAGCCGAGGTCAATGCTGTCGCTGTAGTTGGTGGCGGCCGCTGCCGGGAGATACTTCTCCACGTGCAGATTGGCGTCTTTGAGGTTGCGTTGAGTGGGCATGATGTTGGGGGGGGTTGGGGTTGGTTCTACGGGGGAGTGGTTGGGTTGGGTGGGGTTGGGTTACGGAGCGCCGACGGCGATGTAATGCACCACGATGCTCGGCTCGCCGATGTTACAGACGAAGTTGCTCGTGGTGACGCTGACGAGGTTGTTGGTGGGGCCAAACGAGCCGACCGGCTGGAGGACAACCTTCGGCGCGGAGGTGAAGGCGGTGGCGAACGTGTTGGTCACGGTGCCATCGGCGGCGGTGGTGGCCTGGCCGGCTTGGATGCCGAGGGCCGTTTTGGCCGTGGCGGCGCTGCTGCCGCCGGTGCCTCCGTAGGTCAAGGGCACGACGCCGGTGGAGGGCACGGCGAACTTGAGGTTCGCCCCGCTGAAGAACTCGACGAAGTTGCTGCTGACGGTGCCGGACTTCTGCAACGTGAGCGCAACGGTGTCGCTGGTGTTGAATATCTTGTAATCCAGCGTGCTGGACTGCGGGCGCGTGGCGGCGATGCCGATGACGGCGGCAAGCGCGGCGAGCGTGAACAGGAGGGGGTATTTTTTCATGGTTTGGATGGGTTGGGAAAAGGGGGAGCGCCCGTTCAGCCGGCGCTCCCCGGTGTCCGGCGGGGGTTAGATGCTCTCGTCGTTGCTGATGTGGGAGGAGACGCGGATCGGGATGCCCTCGAAGTCGGTCGGAATCGGGGCCGGGGCGCCGGTGGCGTTGGTGGCCGTGCGCGACGAGCGGAGCTG
>CAZUUP010000852.1:0-2030 GCA_964623105.1 uncultured Akkermansia sp. | reverse complement strand
CGCCGCCGTGGACCTCGCCGAGAAAACCCTCCGCACCGCCGAAGCCCGCGTGAAAATGATCAACGCCACCTTTGCCGCCGACGAAGCGCGTTACTCCCAACCACCCGCCACCAACGCCGCCGCCCTCGCCACGGCCGCCGCCGCTGCCGACAAACATCACGCCCTCGCCCGCGCCGAAGAGGAACTGCTGCGCGCCGAACAGGAATTCGCCGGCGAACTCGCCGCCACGCCCGCTCCCAAGACCAAAACCAAGGCCAAAGCCCCCGCCACGCCGACCAAAAAAGTCACCGACGCCCGGGCCGCCCTCGACAAAGCCCGTGCGGCCGCCGCTTCTCCCGGCAACACCTACACCTCGCTTCGCACCTCCCGCAAAGCCTTCGAAGGCCCGACCGAGACCGACGCCATGCTGCCCGCCGTCTTCCCCGGCACCAGCACCGGACGCCGCACCGCCCTGGCCGACTGGATTGCCGACCGCCAGAATCCCCTCACCGCACGCGTCGCCGTGAATCATCTCTGGGCGCGCCACTTCGGCGAACCCCTCGTCAAGGACGTCACCGACTTCGGCCGCAAAAACGCGCCGCCGCAACTCCCCGCGCTCCTCGACTGGCTCGCCGTCGAGTTCATGGAATCCGGCTGGAGCTTCAAGCATCTCCACCGGCTCATGCTCAACTCCAGCGCCTACCGCCTCAGCGGCTCCCTCGCCGGCGTCGCTCCCGCCGCGCGCGCCGCCGACCCCGACAACCGCTACTTCTGGCGGCGCAACCCCGTGCGCATGGAATCCCAGATCGTCCGCGACTCCATCCTCGCGCTCGCCGGCACCCTCGACCTGACCCTCGGCGGACCCACCGTGGACCCGCGCAAAGACGAGGCCTCCCCGCGCCGCAGCCTCTACTTCACCCACTCCCAGGAAGACATCCACCGCTTCCTCGACCAGTTCGACAACGCCAATCCTTCCGACTGCTACCGCCGCGCCGAAAGCATCGTCCCCCAGCAGGCCCTCGCCCTGTCCAACAGCAAACTCGTCCTCACCCTCGCCCCCAAGATCGCCGAGCGCCTCGAGAAAACCGCCGCTCCCACCGACGACGCCCACTTCATCCGCCTCGCCTACCAAACCATCCTCGGCCTCGCCCCCACCCCCGACGAACAACGCGAATGCGAACAAGCCCTCGCCCAGTTGAAGAAACTAAGTCCTCCTCGCGCCCGCGTGACACTCGTGCAAACCCTGCTGAATCATAATGATTTCATTACGATACGGTAGGTAAGACGACCACATGGGCCGTATTTCCCAAGCCCCGAATATTTTCCTGTTCGTGCTAACTGCGCTCGCGCTGTTGGTCGCCGGTTGCTTCGGTGTACAAGCTTGGTGGAGCGCTACACACCCCCGTCATGAAATGCCTTGGAGCGGATACTATCGCGGAAGCGTCGATGCCCGTTTCACCGGAGTGGATGACGCATTTTACTCGTTCCAATTTCGCGGGAGAAGCAAAGAGGAGTGGCATTGGATTCGGCCCACGAATTTCACCTACTTGACCCTTGAGTACGAGTGGAACACTTATTATTCCAACGATCGCTCTTCCAACAGTGCGGGCACCATTAGCCTCCCGTCGCTCGCCTACCAATCGCAGACGGGCACCGGAATGCTTACCCGAGCTATACTTGCGAACTGGCTCCTTGATCCAGCAGTCAGGGATACGACCACCGGACCATTCCACGACGTGGATGTGGTGTTTGATTACATAAACGCCGCTGGCAACGGTTCCCTGCCACCTCCAAAGCATCATGGCTACCATTTCGAAAACCCGGCTTTGGGCCGGCTCAACCACTTCGCGCTGGGATCCGGGGTTGGCCCACCGGTTTACTATTGGGTCGGTGTTTGGCTCTTGTTGCTTCTCTATTTCGTGCGGAAGAACTGGAGGAAGCACCGTGGATTCTAACTCGATCATGGAACCGACTTCGCGCCAACCCCTCCAACCTCAGCGGGATTGCGTCCTCCAGCCCAGGGTTGCGAGGCACGAGCTACCCTGGGTGGC
>CAZUUP010000851.1:0-2035 GCA_964623105.1 uncultured Akkermansia sp. | reverse complement strand
GGGGCGGAGGGCCTGGCAGACTTTCACGGTGTCGGCGATGCGAGCTTCAATGCCGCCCTCGGTGAGGCGGTCGCCACCGTTGCCAAGGATGACGCGAAAGACGGGAGAGCCGAGCGCGCGGGCGGTTTTGATGCCAAGGGCGAGATGTTCCTCGGCCGTGCCCCAGTCTTTTTTGAAGGACTTGGAGGTGGGGCAGATGCTCCAGGAACCGAGCTGGATCTGGAGGCCTTTGTCGGCGGCGCGGGAGCGGAGTTCCCGGAGGTTCTTTTCATCGAGGTCACCGACCGCGGGCAAATCGGTGATGAAGAGGGAGTCCACGCGGAGGGAGGCGGCGTAGTCGATCAGTTGCTGGCCTTTCCATTTCATGGCGCGAACCGCGAAGTTGTCGATGCCGAGCTTGAGTTTGGGGCTGGGCGCGGCGGTTTGAGCCTGGGAGGGGGCGCCGAGGGCGGTGAGGGCGCAGGCGGCGGCACCAGATTGGAGGAAACGGCGGCGGTTGGTCGCGAGGGGCGTAGTTGTCATGGGGGCATCGGTAGCAGTTTGATGGGGCTTTGCCAACTGGAAGATTTGCGAGGAATGGAGGGCGGGAGCCGGTTCGTGGGAGTGTCGGCGGGTGAATTGGAGGCAGGTGGATTGCGCAGGGCGGGCGGATGCCGGAACGGTGGATGAGAGGCTTGCCGGGATGGTTCGCGGCGGCTCACGAAACGATCTTAATGGTCGATTGGTGATTTGATTGGGCGGTATGAAAACATATTTGAATATGTTGGCTTGCATCTGCTTGCAGATCGAGTTTCCTCTGCGACCGTCGGGTTTTGGATAACATGAGTTCCAGCGCCAAAGCAGGCGTCAACGAGACGCAAAGTCCGCTGATCTTCCTCGTCGATGACGAGCCGTTGATCTGCGAATTGTTGAATCTTGCGTTGACGCAGGCCGGTTATCGGGTGCGAGTTTTTACGGACCCGATGTCGGCGCTGGAGGCGTTTGAGGATGCCGACCCGAAGCCGGATTGCCTGGCGACGGATTACACGATGCCGATGTTTGACGGGTTGGAATTGATCCGTCGTTGCCTGAACATAAGTCCGAAGGTGCGGACGTTGCTGTTCAGCGGTAACCTCAAGCTGGAAATGCTGAATTTTCAGGCGGTGGTGAAGCCGGAGCGATTCATGCACAAGCCGTTTGTGCCCGGGCAATTCGTCGAGGAGGTCAGGAGCCTGCTGGCGAGTCCGGCGCCGTGAGGCGGAGCAGTCGCTGGGGCGGAAGCTTGGGGGAGAACGATTCCTGGCGGTGGGGGTGATTCGATGGTCCGTGGCTAATTTTGCCCCAGATTGCCGACCACGGTGCCGGCGGACCAGCGGGTGCGGACGAGGGCTTGGGCTTCGGAGGCGGTCTTGCCGCCATGAGCGACAAGGCTGGCGGCGTAGCCGGTGGCGGCTGCGGCGGCAGACGAGGTGCCGGTTATGACCCAGCCCTGATTGTTAAACTGAACGAGGCTGGTTCCGCTGGCGACGACATCCACGAAGTTCCCCCGGTTGGCGTAGGTGGCGAGGGTGCCGTTTTTTTCGCCGGCGGTGACGGCGGTTACTTCGCTATATGCAGCCGGATAAAAGGGGGCGGTGGTGGGTTCGTTGCCGGCGGCGGCGAAGAAGACCACTCCCTGATCGGTGCTGTTCTTGATGACTGTGTGAAGGAGGGTGCTGTCGCCGTGGCTGCCAAGGCTGAGATTGATCAGGCGGGCACCGCCCTTGACGGCTTGCGAGATGCCGTTGGCGATGTCGAAGGTGGTGGTGGTTTCGCGGTTGCCGTAAACGTCAACCGGAAGGATTCGGACGGGACTGCTGTTGGCGGACTGGCTGGCGGCGATGGTGCGGAGGATGTTTTCAGCCATGGAGGTGCTGTGGGTGGGCTGGGATTGCGGAACCTCGGCCGCGCCGGCGATGGCGATGGGGGAAAGCAGGAAGGCCCCGATCTGGGTGCCTTCGCGTTGGACGGCGGTGACGATGAGGCCGATGATCACGGTGCCGCCGTCGGGGCCAAG
>CAZUUP010000850.1:0-2036 GCA_964623105.1 uncultured Akkermansia sp. | reverse complement strand
TCGGCACGATAGAGGCGACGCACCGTCTGGCCGAGCAATGCTCGGCGCTCCGGTTAATGGGGAGGGAGATCGTGCGGTGGCAAGCGTTGGAGCCTGTGCGGGGGTTTAACGTGGCTCCCGCCACGAATCACCTGACGCAATGTCGTCTTCCGGCGGCAGCATCGGGCGTGAGAATCACGCGAATTGCGCGGCCTGCCGCCTGGGGTTTTTCCGGTTCGCGCCGCGCTGACCCTCGCCGATAGCAATCCATCTTGAAAAGTGCGCTGAGTGCAACCGGCCCCGGTTGGAGTATCCGAAGCTGAAGTAACTCAACTGGGTGCCACCTGAGTTGCTGCCACTTTGCAGCAGCTTTCGATTCGGACGCACATCAACTCCCGCTATGAACCGGAAACGTGCAGTTGTGAAAATACGGAGGGCAGCCACGCCGGGCGGCGCCGACGCGCAGCGGTCACCGCCGCTGGGTTTGCATCTTTTCGTATTGCTTGACAGCTTCGATCGCGCGTTTGTCACCCTTGGCGGCAAGCGCATATATTTCATTCATCACGACGGCGGTCGCGTCGTTCAGGGCCATGCGCTGGGGGCCGGTCATGGTCGGAGTGGCTCGGAGGTTTTGGAGGCGCGTGACGGCATCCTCGAATTTTCCACCTTTATAGGCATCGACCGCCTCACGCATCTGCTGCGACGGGGCGACCGCCACGGCGGCCGCGATGTCGCCGGAGGGCGTGGGAGCGGCGGCGGGGGATTCGGCGGCGAACTTGTTCGCGGCGTCGTCAAGTTCAGCCTTGGCATCCTTTTTCCCGCCGCAGCCAGCCGTGGCGACGAGCAGAGATATCAGCGTCAGAAGCGGGGCAGCAGGCATGCGAGTTTGCATCGGAAAGAAAAGGGTTGGAGGCACGGCCTGCTCAGCGACCGTTCGCCGTGTTCGGGCTGCAAAAGAGCCGGTTCTTGGTGGGCAGCGCCTGCTCGTTGTAGTAGGCGTCGGTCTTCATGAACTCGACACCTCCATCGACAAGCCCAACGGTCGTGCCCTGATTGTGCATTCGGGTGATGCCCTCAGCGGGGCTGCTGGAGGCGTCATTCCAGTCGCCGGGATTGGTTTCCAGCGCCTGCCAGAAGATGATGGCGTCGGGTTTGAAGTCGATATTCTTATAGGATCTGCCGCCGATCGCGCCATAGCCGCAGACGGCACCGTTCATGAGGAAGCTTGTGAGGCGGTTGGCGCGGGAAGCGAAGTTTGGTATCTGGGAAACTCGTTCGCCCGGGCACTTGTACGCGTCCAGCACGGAATTCATGTAACTGAACAGCAATCCGCCCTGATACGGTTGCGCCGGATTGGCGGGGTTCGGGGCCGGCGGTGCCGTTTGCCCCGTCGCATCATAAAGCCACCCTCGCGCCACCCACGGCGCGTTCCAATTCGGCTCCGGCAGGAATTCCTCGAAATCTCCGGAGTAGAGGTTTATCGCGAGCGAGAATTGCCGAACGTTGCTCTGGCACTTGACACTCTGCCCCTTGCCTTTCGCGGTCGAGAGCGCCGGCAGGAGCATCGAGGCCAAGATTCCAATGATGGCGATCACCACAAGCAGCTCGATCAGGGTGAAACCTCGGGGTGCGGCGGGTCCTCGTGTGCTGGTAGGGATGGGTTCGCTGGTAGGGATGGGTTTCATGCTGTACTGGGACGCAAAAGTAATCCGTGGCGGGTGGATGGTTAAGCATTCGGACGACTCCGCGACTACGCCCGCGCATCCCGAAGCTGTCGGAAGACCAACCAAACCCGCCTCGTCTACGCTGGGCACGCCACGGAGCCCGTTCGGAGGCCCGCCCGCCCTTGCAGCTTTAAAGGTCCCCTCGCCGCGCAAGCCCAAAACCCACGGGGACGTCCGCGTTCCGACCGCTGCGACCCCGGCTCTACCGGGCGTGGCCTTTACCGCAAACTTTGGGACGCACCGAACTGCGCCCGAGTACGAGCCATCCCGTCGAGATCGCTGAATACTGCCACCCTGCACTCGTCGGCTTATCCGAAGCCGAAGTTATCAAAT
>CAZUUP010000849.1:0-2041 GCA_964623105.1 uncultured Akkermansia sp. | reverse complement strand
CCCATCGAAATCCCCACGCCCACCAACATCCCCGTGCCTTCCCGCACCGCAACCCCCTGAACCCCGTGTACGCAACGCTCCCTCCTCGACGCACTTGTCGTCCGCTTCTGGCGCTTCTCATCGGCCTGCTCCTCGCCACCCAGGCAGCCCATGCCCAGTCCACTGTGGAAGGCACCGTCGCCCTCCCCGGCGCCACCGCCAGCCTGCCGCCCAACCAACGCTACCAAAACACCGCTGGCACCGAACCCGCGCCGCCCGAACCCTCCGCCGCCGTCGTCTATCTCGAAGGCCAGTTCCCCGCCGCCAACCCTCCCCCCACCGTCCAGCTCCCGCAGAAAAACTTCCGCTTCGCCACCAGTCTTCTCCCCATCCAGAGAGGCACCACCATCGAATTCCCCAACCAGGACGACTTCTATCACAACGTGTTCTCCTACTCGAAGCCCAAGCGCTTCGACCTCGGTCGCTACCTCAAGTCCGAACAACCGCCCCGCCAGCTCTTCGATCAAGCCGGCGTCGTCCGCCTCTACTGCGAAATCCACGAGCACATGCGCTGCACCATCCTGGTCCTCGACACCCCCCACTTCACCAAGACCGACCCTGCCGGCCACTACCGCCTGACCCGGCTTCCCCCCGGCCGCTACACGCTCAAGGCCTGGCTCGGCGAAAAGAAAATCCGCGAGCACCCCGTCGAACTCCGCGACGGCCAGACCCTCCGGGTCGATTTCACCGCCCCCTGACCCCGCCCGCCGCCCGCGCATGACCCTCGGATTCCGCACCAAACTCGTCCTCGCGATGATGCTCGTCGTCGCCGGCGTCTCCGCCGCCACCTTTCTCGTCACCGAAAACCAGGTCGAAGCCGCCTATTCCAAACTCTTCAAGAACAGCATCGAAAGTCAGATCACCTACCTCCCCAAGGAACAGGAAGCCCGCCTCAGCTACGTCCGCGAAACCTGCCGCACCCTCGTCGAATCCGTCCGCCTCCAAGCCGCCCTCCGCGAGGGCGACGTCGAGGAAATCTACGTCGGCGCCCGCGACGAACTCAAAAAAGTCCTCCCCAAAAACCTGCCCGAAGGCGCCGAAAAGCTCACCGAACCCGACGTCAAACCCGACGTTCCCGTCCGTCCCCCTCCGTCCTCCACCAACCCAATCGGACCCCGCCCCAACCTCCCGGCCAAATCCAGACCTCCCAAACCTGCCGCCCGCCCCCTCGCAGCCACCTTCTTTGGCTTTCTCGATGCCGAGGGCAAGCTCCTTGTCCCCGAGAAAACCCGCTGGAACATCTCCCAGTTCTGGTCCAACGAGCGTTTCCAACGACAAATGACCCGCATCGGCGCCGTCGTCGGCAAACTCTCCGCACAACAGGTCGGTTACATCGAGGCTGACACCGACAATCGGGCAAACCGCTTCCTTGAAATCGTCGTCACCCCCGTCCTCGACTCCGATTCCCGCGAAATCCTCGGTGCCCTCATGCTCGGCTTCCCCTACCGCGACAAGGGCGAGGAAACCATCAGCGCCGTCAGCGACATCGAAAACGGCATCTGGTTCGACGGCAAACTCTACTCCCACACCATCCCGCCGGACGTGCAGACGAACCTCGCCGCCCTCCTTCCCGCCGAAATCCAAAGCCACCCCGTCCCCCGCGAAGACTTCGTCATCGCCGTCGCCGGTGTTCCCCACCGCGTCTTCTACACCCCGCTCAATCCCGATTCCCCGCTTCCTGTCGCCTATAAGGTCGGCCTCTACTCCTGGGCCGCCGCCCTCCACGCCCAGCAGGAGCTCCGCGACAAAATCATCCTCTACACCGCCGCCGCCTTCGCCCTCGCCCTCCTCGCCAGCCTCTTCCTCGCCCATGGCCTCGCCGTCCCCATCGGCGAACTCGTCCGCGGCACCCATCGCATCAAAGCCGGCGACTACGCCGTCAAAGTCCCCGTCCGCGCCCCCGACGAATTGGGTGCCCTCGCCGCCTCTTTCAACGAAATGGCCGAGGGACTTGCGCTCAAGGACAAGTACCACAACGTCCTCAACATGGTCGTCGATGCCG
>CAZUUP010000848.1:0-2052 GCA_964623105.1 uncultured Akkermansia sp. | reverse complement strand
ACCGCTTTCCCAAGGCGACTCGTCGCCGTCGCCAACCCGCGACGTACGATCTGCTCGGAGCATCCCCCGCTCGCGCCAGCGGTGGCGCGCCCGGAACGGGCAGAGGTTGGAAACTCGGCCCCAGCACCGCGCCATTCGCCCATCCCTCACCCATCCAAAGCCTGCGCGATCCCCTCCACCTCCGCCGCCATGAACTCCAGATCTCCCGCACCGCACTCTTCTGCCGTTCCACCGTCCTCGCACTCCACCGCCCGCGCGTGGTACTCGACGCCCTCCTCGAAACACCACAACTCCGCCAACGCATACCCCACGCCCGCCGCATTTCTCCCAGCATTGCCAACCGCCGGTCCCCATCTACACTTCCGCCGCATGACGAATTCCGAAGCACTCGACCTTTTCCGCCAGACCGGCGCACTCCTCGAAGGCCATTTCATCCTCCGCAGCGGACTTCACAGCCGCCAGTTCTTCCAATGCGCCCTCGCCCTCCAGCAAATGCCCGTCGTCGAGAAATTCGGCCGCGCCCTCGCTGACAAAGTCCGCCACCTCGGCGCCACCACCGTCATCGCTCCCGCCATGGGCGGCCTCGTCATCGGCCAGGAAGTCGCCCGCCAGCTCGGCCTCCGCTTCATCTTCGTGGAAAAGGAAGACGGCAAACTCGTCCTCCGCCGCGGCTTCAAGATCGCCCCCGGCGAGAAAATCCTCATCGTCGAGGACGTCGTCACCAAGGGCGGCCGCGTCCAGGAAACCATCGACATCGCCCGCGCCCATCAGGGCCACGTCAGCGGCGTCGCCATGCTCGTGGACCGCTCCGACGGCTCCGTCAACCTCGGCGTCCCGACCCTCAGCCTCATCCGCCTGCACGTCGAGGCCTTCCCCGCCGACCAGCTTCCCCCCGACCTCGCCACCACCCGCGCCATCAAACCCGGCAGCAAATAACCTCCCCACCGCAAACACCATCCTTCCCCAACCACCCCCGCCCGCCGGCCCCCAACCGTCCGATTCAGCCGATGAAACCCGACCCTGCAAAACCTCCCGGCCTGCCGCAAAAACTTCCCCTCATCGTCGGCGCCATCTTCCTCGTAGGCTTTCTCCTCGCCGTCCTCTGGATGCTCCCCTTGATCCGGAAAATCCAGCGCGACAAGGAACATCAGAAGGAAATGCTTCCCGTCAACCGGGCCGGCATTTCCACCGATGCCGCCAAGCCCGCCGCGGCCGCCGCCTCCGGGAATCCGACCAATGGCATGGTCTGGATTCCTCCCGGCACCTTCACCCGCGGCTCCACCAACGGTCAGGTGGATGAAAAACCCGTCCGCGAAATCACCCTCGACGGCTTCTGGATCGACCCCACCGAGGTCACCAACGAACAATTCGCGCAGTTCGTCAAAGCCACCAGCTACGTCACTACGGCCGAACGCAAACCCGACCCCAAGGACTTCCCCGGCGTCCCGCTTGAAAACCTCGTCCCTGGTTCCATCGTCTTCGCCCCGCCCCCGGGCGAGGTCCCCCTCACCGACCACTTCATCTGGTGGCGCTACCAGCGCGGCGCCAACTGGCGTCACCCCGAAGGCCCGGACTCCGACCTCACCGGCCGCGAGAAACACCCCGTCGTCCACATCAGTTGGTTCGACGCCATGGCCTACTGCAAATGGGCCGGCAAACGCCTCCCCACCGAGGCCGAATGGGAATACGCCGCTCGCGGTGGTCTTCAGGGCAAGGAATACATGTGGGGCACCGAACTCAGCCCCGGCGGCAAATGGCACGCCAACATCTGGCAGGGCCGCTTCCCCCACGAAAACCTCGCCTCCGACGGCTTCAAAGGCACCGCCCCCGTCAAATCCTTTCCCCCCAATGGCTACGGCCTTTACGACATGGCCGGCAACGCCTGGGAATGGTGCGCCGACCTCTACCTGCCCGACTACTACGCCAACTGCCCCGCCAAAAACCCGCCCGGACCCGACACCAGCTACGATCCCAACGAGCCCGGCGTCTCCAAACGCGTCCAGCGCGGCGGCTCCTTCCTCTGCACCGACCTCTACTGCGGCGCCTACCGTC
>CAZUUP010000847.1:0-2053 GCA_964623105.1 uncultured Akkermansia sp. | reverse complement strand
GCGCGAGGAAACCCTGAGCCGGGGAATTCATCAAGGGTGGAGCGCGGGGACACTGCATGGTTGGGACCAACTTTCCCTTTATCTCGCGCGGACTGAAGGGCATAAATCGCGGCCATGCACGATTTCAAATACGTCGGTGGGAAGCTGGTCTGCGATCAGGTGGCGGTGGAAGCGCTGGTGAAACGGCACGGAACGCCGTTGTACATCTACTCACAGCACACGCTGGAGGATCATTTTCAAAAGCTGGACCAGGCGCTGGCGCCGCTGGATCACCTGATCTGCTTCGCAATGAAGGCGAACTCGAACCTGGCGGTGATGCGGACGCTGGCCAATTGCGGAAGCGGGTTCGACGTGGTCAGCGAAGGGGAGTTGCGGCGGGTGATCGCGGCGGGGGGCGATCCGCGCCGGTGCGTGTTTGCGGGGGTGGGCAAGACGGAACGCGAGATCGAGTATGCCATTCGGCAGGGGATTTATGCGTTCAACGTCGAGAGCGAGCCGGAGTTGCAGCGGATCAACCGGATCGCGGCGCGGTTGAAGGCGGTGGCGCCGGTGGCGGTGCGGGTGAACCCAAACATCGATGCGCACACGCATGCGAAGATCACGACGGGGACTTATGAGAACAAGTTTGGCATCGCGTTCGAGAACATCGAGGGCGTGTATGCGCGCGCGGCGAAGCTCAAGCATCTGCGGCTGCGGGGGATCCAGATGCACATCGGCTCGCAACTGACGCAGGTGGCGCCGTTCCGGCAGGCGGTGGAGAAGATGCTGCCGCTGGTGACGCGGCTGGCAACGAAACATGGGTTCGAGTTTTTCAGCATCGGCGGGGGGATCGGCATCGTGTACAACCCCGCGCTGGAAAGCGGCGCGGCGGGGTGGTGGCAGACTCCGGCGGCGAAGGGGATCATCACGCCGGCGAGTTACGCGGCGGCGCTGGTGCCGCTGCTGAAGCCGCTGGGTCTGCGGATTTTGATCGAACCAGGCCGGTTCATCGTGGGCAATGCGGGAATGCTGGTGACGCGGGTGGAGTATGTGAAGCGGACGGGAAAGAAGAATTTCGTGATCGTGGACGCGGCGATGAATGATCTGATCCGGCCGGCGTTTTACGATTCTTATCACCAGATTGTGCCGGTGAAGCGGAAGGGGGGAGCGCTGGTGTCGTCGGACGTGGTCGGACCAATTTGCGAATCGGGGGATTATTTCGCGAAGGACCGGCCGTTGCCGAAGGTGGGCGAGGGCGACTGCCTGGCATTGCTGAGCGCGGGGGCGTACGGGTCGGTGATGGGCTCGAACTACAACAGCCGGGCGCTGCCGACAGAGGTGTTGGTGAACGGGAAGCAGGCGGCGGTGGTGCGGGAACGGCAGGAACTGGAGGAAATCTGGGCGGCAGAGAAGGTGCCGGCGTGGCTGAAGGCGCGTGGCGGCGGTCGCGCGAAGGGCAAGTGATGCGCCTGGTGTGGCGACCCCGACCGCATCGAGCCGGGCGGTTATGCGAGCGACCCGCTGCAGTAAACGGCGGCGGCGCCGGGCGGTCCCTCAGCCGAGGCGGAAGGAAATCTTGGCAATGGTGGTTTTGCCGAAGGCGGTCTGAAGCTGGGCCAGGATCGGGCGGTAACGGTAACGGGCGATTTCGTCGAGCCAGACGCTGTGGTCCACGGTGACGAAGAGGGTGCCGTTGCGCAGGCCGGTGGGCTGGGCATGGGCGGTGAGGTTGGGGTCGAGGAGATGGTTCCAAACCCGGACGATCTCGGCTTCAGCCTGGCGTTTCTCGATGCGAAGTCCGCTGAGAACATTGGCGACGAGGGTTCCGGCGGGCTTGGCGTTGTCGGCGCAAGCGGTTTCGAGGGGGACGACGTCGAGGTGGCGCCACTCGGTCAGGGCGCGGCGGCGGGAGGCGTACCATGCTTTGGAGGTTGCTTTGAGATTCGGGTTCAAGCCGGTGGGGATGCGCAGGGAGCGAGGTTGAGTCGGTGGCCGGGCGGGAGGTTTTTTGAAGCCGTGTGGAGAATAGTTCTGACGGAGAACCGCGGCCCGGCGCCTGGTCGCGGGTTGGCGC
>CAZUUP010000846.1:0-2060 GCA_964623105.1 uncultured Akkermansia sp. | reverse complement strand
TCAAAGCGCGAACCTTGGTCAGGCGAAATCTCTCCCTGCATCCCGTAGCGGTTGACGACGCGACAAGTTGGAAACGGTGGGCGGCATCCGGGCTGCTCCGGGTTGAGGGGCTCCGTGCGTCCACGTGGATCCCAGCTTGGGGACGGCGAACCCGTTGGGGACAGGACGAGCCGAATGTCAGGGGCAGCGAGGAAACAGTTGCGAGAGTTTCGGTTGGCGTGCGCCCGTGAATCTTCGCGCCCGCACTCAGCGATCCGCCAGCTTCCGCAGCGAATCGCGCATCTCGGTCAGGCAATCGACCAGGAATGCGAGGAAGAAACACCCGGTCATCAAACCGCCGCCCACCAATGCCATCTGGCGTCCTGCCGGGGATGGCGTCGGGCTGCCAGCCATCACAATCAGGCCGGTGAGCAGTGCAAACAGGCTCAGTCCGCCGACCATCCGCAGTGTGATCGCCCAGCCGGAGCTGCGGGTCTTGGCCGCCTGTTGCGCCAATGGCGTTACCGCATCGATCGCCAGCCAGCTCAGGCCGCCGACGACATAGACTGCGGCGAAAAGATAGAACACCGAGTTCCAGTTCGGCGTGGTGGCGCCCGGCGCGTTGGTGAGGGTGAGGACCATGGGCACAACGAAGCCCGGCATCGCCCCGCCGAGGTTGCCCATCATGTTCATGCTGCCCGAGAGCGAGCCGGTGTGTTTGCCGCCGACCTCCATGCACGCGCCCCACGCGCCCGGCATGGCGAGGTCGTTGCAGAAGCTCGCCATCCCGACCGCCAGCATCGAGAGGATCGGAATCCACGACCCGGCCAGCGCGGCGGCGGGCGTCTGGCGCAGATAAATCGAGGCCAGCAGCATCACCGCCGCCATGCACAGGCCGGCGCAACCGAGGAACCGCCGCGTCGTCGCCGAGCTGCCGAAGTAGCGTTCGAGCGGCGCCGCCACCAAGCCCGCGAAGATCGAGCCCAGCCCGCCGAAGAACAGCGGCACGCAGCCCAGCAGCGCGCGCTGGATGTCGGTGAAATTCGGGAACGTCTCCTTGATGAACGTCGGCATCCACGTGATGTAGAAATACCACGCGAATGACATGCAGAAGTATTGCAGCCACAGCATCCACACGCTGCGCGCTGCCAGCAGTTCCGCCCACGGCACCGAATGATCGCCGCCCGTTGCGTGGGAGTGATCGCCAATGATCGCCAGCTCGGCCGCGTTCACCTTCGGATGATTCTTGGGCAGGTCACGGAACCATCGGTAAAACAGCACCGCCCACAGCACACCCATCACGCCGAAGATGAGGAAAACCCATTTGTAATGCAGCCCGAGACCGGACTTCCCTTCGCCGCCCGTCGCCAGCATCCAGCCCACCAGCAGCGGGGTGAACGCCCCGCCCCACCGCGCGCTCAGCCACATCACGCCCTGCGCCTTGACCCGCTCGATGGCCGGAAACCACAGCGTGAAGGCCTTGGTAACATTCGGAAAACACCCCGCCTCGCCGATGCCGAACAGAAACCGGAGCAGCACCAGCGACCCGAGGCTCCACGCCCAGCCCGTCGCCACGGTGAAGATCGACCACATCGACACCACCCGCATCAGCACCTTGCGCGGGCCGATCTTGTCGCCGAGCCAGCCGCCGGGGATTTCGAACAGCGCATACGCCAGGCTGAACGCCGTGAAGGCCCAGCCCATCTGCTCCTTCGTCAGCCCGAGGTCTTTCTGCATTTGCGGCGCCGCCTGCGAAATGCACACCCGGTCCACGTAGGTGATGATCGCGAGCACGATGGCGAACCACAGGACGACGGTGCGGGTGCGGGTTGGTTCGCCGGTGGGCGTCGCGCGAGCGGATGAAGAATGCGTGGGCACGGCGCGGAGCTTAACGGCGGCGGCGGCGGGAGTTCAAACCTTTGTTCCACGCGGACAGTCCGGGGGCGGGCGAAGGGTTGTAAGATTTCGCTGATTGACCCGGTACGGACCGGCAACCAATCTCCCGGCAGATTCATGCGCGCGCGCATCTTTGTCTCCACGCTCTGGGAGTTGTTGGTTGTCTTGGTGGCGGGCGGCTGCGC
>CAZUUP010000845.1:0-2064 GCA_964623105.1 uncultured Akkermansia sp. | reverse complement strand
TCCTCGTTTGCCGCGCACCTCCGTCCCCCTCTCCTCCGCTCGGAGCGGAGGAGAGGGCCGGGGAGAGGAGGCGCTCGGTAATGGCGCGATGGCCCGCACGGGTGGAGCACCCCTCTCCCCACCCCTCTCCCCGTTCGTGCCTCACGGGGCGAGGGAGCCGGAGCGCTGGGTGGTTCGTGAGATTCGGGTTTCGTCGTGGCTACTGGCGGGCACCGTCGAGGGACTTGATCCAGCCGCCGGTCATGCGGCCGATCTCGTCGAGTTTTTGATTTACGAAGAGCAGTTGTTGCTGGCTGATCCAGTTCTGTGCGTGAACGAGCCGCCAGAGGACGCGGAGTTGTTCGAGACTCAGATTTAACTCGAGGAGCAGCGGTCGCTTTTGACTGCGGTCGGAATAAAGCGCACGGACGGCGAGCATCAGGGTGTCGAGCGTCAAGCCATCCAGGCGCTGGCCGAAGGTGAAGCGCTGGGCCTTGGGAAGGTCGGCGGTGCGGCCGAGGGTCCAGCCGACGAGTTCGGTGAGGACGGTGTAAATGGGCGGCGGATCGGTGCGGTTCATGGCCGCGAATCAAACGCAGCGTGAAGTTATGAATCAAAGGCAAATTGCGCGGCACTGCTCTCTGGCAGCGATTGCGTCCGTGGAGAACCTGCTGCTCGCGGCAGCGAAGGCCCGGCTGGGCAAGAGCCGCCGCCCGGACGTGGAAGCGTGGTGGCTGCGGCGGGAAAGCGCGGTGCTGCGGCTCGCGGAGGAGTTGCAGTCGGGGGCGTGGGAGCCGGGCGGCTACCGTCTTTTCACCATTCACGAGCCGAAGCGGCGGGAGATCGCGGCGGCGCCGTTCGAGGATCGCGTGGTGCATCATGCGCTGTGCAACCTGCTCGCGCCGGTGCTGGAGCGGCGGTTCATCGCACGGAGTTTCTCGTGTCAGATCGGCAAGGGCACGACGGCGGCGCGCGAGTGCTGCCGGGAGCTGACCAACCGGCATCGCTATGTGCTCAAGTGCGACGTGCGGAAGTTTTTCCCGAGTCTCGATCACGCGCTGCTCGCGGAGAAGCTGGCGGCGCAGGTGCGCTGTCCGGGCGCGCGGAATATGATTGGGAAGATTCTCGGGAGCTTCCGCACCGGGCCGGAAATCCCGGCGAACGTGTTCCCTGGCGAGGACTGGCTGACGGCGAGCGAACGGCCGCGCGGCGTGCCCATCGGCAACCTGACGAGCCAGTTGTGGGGCAATTTTTATCTGGATGACCTGGACCATTGGATCACGGAGACGGAGCAGCACGGGGCGTATCTGCGGTACACGGATGACTTCCTATTGTTTGGAGATGACAAGGCGCGGCTGTGGGAGTTGCACGCGGGGATCGTGGCGCAACTGGCGGCGGTGCGCTTGAAGCTGGCGGAGCCGAAGAGCCGGCTGCTGGCAACGCGGGAGGGCGTGCCATTCTGCGGGTTCCGGTTTCAGCCGGGCCTGCGGGCGCGCGTGCTCGGCGCGACGAAGCGGCGGTTTGAAACGCGGCGCGGGAGATTGTGGATTCGCGGGGAGGTGGCACGCCTCTCGGTCGCGGTGTTCGCGTGGTATCAATTTAGCCGGGAGGGAAACGCGATGGGTTTGCGGCGTGCGTATGGGCGCTGGTCGTGCAACCCCCGGTTAAGGCGGCGACAGCGGCGTACCCGGACGTGTGCTGCGGGGCGGGTCGTGGAACAACAACACGCCTCTCAACCTGCTCGCGTCCAACCGCAACCACAACGATCCCGAGAATCGCAACGATAACAACGGGTTTCGGTTGGTGTTGGTGGTGGGTGGGCTCCCAAGACGGCGAACGGACGGCGAGATGTCGGGTGGCTCACGGCTGCCCGGCCAGTGCCAAGAAGCCAGTCTAACCGCTGTTCCCGCGCCCCTCGTCTGTGAACGCGGGGAAAAGACGCGGCGACGGGCCGTGGCCGGTAACGGCTGTCCCTTCCGGGATAGCGTCCGCGAAAGTCACGGCCCGTTATTTTTTTTTCGACGGCTGGTAGGGCGCGGTGTCCTCACCGCGCCGGTGGGACGTCCACCCCCGTGCGGCGGCGCG
>CAZUUP010000844.1:0-2064 GCA_964623105.1 uncultured Akkermansia sp. | reverse complement strand
TCGGCCATCCTGACAGCGCCGGAGTTCCGGCGGATTTCGCCCGCCACACCCTTGTCCTGCCTTTTAACGACGTTGACGCCGTCGCCGCCACCTTTGCCGCCCATCGCGGGGAAATCGCCGCCATCATAGTCGAACCCGTTCCGGGCAACGCCGGCCTCTACCTGCCTCGCCCCGGTTATCTGGAGTTCCTCAGCCGCATCACCGCCGAAAACGGGACCGTCCTCATCTTCGACGAAGTCATGACGGGCTTCCGCCTCGCCATGGGAGGCGCCCAGGAACGTTTTGGGATCAAACCGGACCTCACCTGCTTCGGAAAAATCATCGGCGGCGGCCTTCCGGTGGGCGCCTTCGGCGGGCGAACCGACATCATGGACCATCTGGCTCCGCTCGGTTCGGTCTATCAGGCTGGCACCCTGAGCGGCAACCCGCTTGCCATGGCTGCCGGCATTGCCGCCCTCGAGGAAATCCGGTCCACCAACGCCCACGCCCGCCTCGAATTACTCGGTGCCGCCCTCGAAACCGGCCTCACCGACGCTGCTCGCTCCGCCGGTGTGCCGGTCCGGTTTAACCGCTGCGGCTCGATGTTTTGCGGCTATTTCACCAGTCAACCGGTCCACAATCTCGCCGACGCCATGTCGAGCGACCGGGAGCGATTCAAGAAATTTTTCCACGGTCTCCTCGATGCCGGAGTTTACCTTGCCCCGTCGCAATTCGAGGCCGGGTTTCTCTCCACGGCGCACACCGAAGCTGACATTGACGCAACCGTCCAGGCTGCCGCCCGCGTGCTGCGGACGCTGTAACACGGCGCCCTCAAAAATTCTCGCCACCAGCACCGCGCCAACCCGCTCGCTCTCAGGATTTAAACCTCCGCCCACCCAAATTCCTCGCCATGAAAAACGCATTGCGCCTTGGCGCGCTCGCAGTCGCCGTGGTGGGCCTGGCTTTCTGGTTCTTCGGCGGACCGCACCTCGGCCGGACTCAAACGCAAATCGTGGTCACGAAGAAGGATCCCTCGACCCAGCTCGAATCTCAGGATTGGGAGCCGCGCTTCATTCCCGGTTTGGATTTCGTCGCTGGCGTTCTCGGCATTTCCGCCGCGCTGTTTGGCGCAGCGCGGTTCCTGCCCGCCTCGAAAAATCCGCCCGCTGATCGCGCCCGAAGCTGAAACACCCATGGCAGCGGACTCGCTCCCCAAACGACTAACCCCCGCTCCATACCACGACACGCCGTGAATCGCTCACCCCAATACCTCGAACCCGCCGGACTTCGCGTCACTGTTGATCGAGTCCAGTATCGCCCCGACGCCCAGACTCCGCCCGAGCGTCCGCACTGCTTCATTTACTTCATCACCATCCACAACGACACCCAGACGCCGATCACCATCCGCGCCCGGAAATGGGTGGTTACCAATGCCGCCGGCCAGATAACCGCCGTCGAAGGGGATGGCGTTGTCGGACAGATGCCCCGCATCGTTCCCGGTGACAGTTTCTCCTACAACAGTTTCCACCTTCTCGACACCACCAGCGCGGTCGCCGAGGGCAGTTACCTTGGAATTGATGACGCGGGCAGCCCCGTGCTTGCACGCATCCCGCGCTTCAAGATGATTGTTCCTGAAGGCACCAACTGGGCTTGATCGCCGCCGGTCGCGAACTGCGCCCAACGCGCCGAACTTACCGGTGCCGGAAACTGATGCGCGCCTTGCTCAAGTCGTACGGCGACATCTCCACGTCCACCTTGTCCCCGACACTGATGCGAATGAAATTCTTCCGCATCTTCCCGGAAATATGGGCCAGCACCTCATGCCCATTGGGCAATGCAACCCGAAACATGGTGCCAGGCAGCACCTGTGTAACCGTACCAGTCAACGCAATGGGCTCTTCTTTCACCATGCAGCTTCCGTTCTACGTGAGTCCGACCGGGAGGAACGCCCCACCCGGCCCAGAACAAGGCGGGTTTGATAGCCAGAGCGCCCCTCAAACGCAAGCGCTTTACCGACCATTCAAACCCATAGGGTGTGAGACAAAATTCTTCCATCACGCTGCCAATGGGAGCGCGTCGTTGCGG
>CAZUUP010000843.1:0-2068 GCA_964623105.1 uncultured Akkermansia sp. | reverse complement strand
CGGACCTTTGAGAAAGAAAACCGGCGTTTCGACCAGGCCCTTGCCGTCCGGTTTTGGCGCATAGGCCTTGGCCACCCGCCGGGCCTGGGCTTCCGTCGGCCAGAACGTCGTGTCCTTCATCCCCAGCGGACCGAACAGCCGGCGGTCGAGAAAATCGGCAAACTTCTCGCCGGAAACCACCTCCACAATCCGCCCCAGCGTGTTGATGCCCGGATTGCAGTACGACCATTTGCTGCCCGGCTCGAACTGAAGCGGCTGCAACGCCGCGCTCAACACCAGTTCGCCCAGCGACAAATCCCGACCGGTTTCCGGCGCGCTCCCTGCCAGACCCGAGGTGTGCGTCAGCAGGTCGCGCACCGTCACCGGGCGCGCGGGCCGGCGCACCGTGACGCGATCCTTCGCCGCTTCCGCGACGAGCCATTGATCCTTGAACTCCGGCAGGTATTTGGCCACCGGCTCGTCGATCGCGAGTTTGCCCTCGTCCTGCAACATGATGATGGCAGTCGCGGTGATGGGCTTGGTCATCGAGGCGATCCAGAACAGATGATCGGGGCGCATCGGCTCCCGCTTTTCCAGGTCGGCATAACCCACCGCTTCGAGACTCACCACCTCGTCCCGGCGGGCCACCAGCGTCACCGCCCCGGACACGACCTCGTTGCTGACAAACGACTGCATCCGCGCCGGGATGGCCTTGAGGGCCGCCGCATCGAACCCGGAGGCCGCCTTGGCGGAAGGCCCGCAAGCACCCAACACCAGACCCGCAACGACCGTCAGAAATCCAAGTTTTTTCATAAGATTGCCGCCGCGACGGACCGGGACCGTCGCGCGTTCGCGTTACTCGCCGGGTTTGATCAGCGGAATCTCCACCTGCTGCTGCCCGAAGAAAATCAGCGTGGCGGCTCCGGTATGTTCGCCCGTCTTGCGCCCCTGAATCTGCACCGGCGTGGTGGCCGCCTCGCCCTTTTTGGCAATCGGCAGGCTCGTCACCGGCTCGGTGCCCCGGCCATAAACCACCAACTCGAGGACGTCGCCGGCCCCGCGCCGGGCGCCCAGGACAAACACCTGTGCTTCGGCGGTGTTCTCGCCGGAGGTAACTTTCACCGTGCGCTGCTCGCTGTTCGGAAGCGCCGAGCCCTTCCTTTCGACCGCCACATTACGCAGCCAGAGATGCCCGACCGGCACCGCAACCTTGCCGGCAGCAGCCAGCTTGGCAGCAGTCAATCGCTTGTCCGGAATGACCAATGCCCCGGCCTCCCCCGCCCGGACGGCGGCCGGTTGCTCGAGATCCAGCTCGCAAGCCAGCGGCAGATCGGTGACGCCCTCGATGGCTTTGGCCAGAATCTGCGCGTATTTCTGGGCATCCGCCGCCGGAACAAGTTCCTGCGCGCCCGAAATCATCGGCCACAGCGTCAGGACACACGTGAGGAAACCAATTGAAGTTTTCATGAGAATTATTGCGGGCAACTGTTGAACGACGAACTTTGACCCGAAGCCGGGCCGCCCGCGCAACAGAATTCTGGCCAATCCCAACTCGCGCCATTCCGCCCGAATCTTCGGGTGGCACCGATCCGCCAGCGACGCCGGAAAAACTTGTCGCCCCTGCCGCCCGGATGGGATTCTACTGCCTCAGATGACCGATCCCTACGTTACACTCCTCGATGCCGCCATCGCCCAACTCGGCGAATTGAAGGCCGACGGCGTCCGGTTTGTGGACGTGCATCCCGAGACCCTGAAAGCCCTCGCCACGCCGGTGTCGCGCGCACAGCCCGTCGCCGCCCCGGCGAACACTCCGGCACCGCGCTTCACCGCGCCGACGCCTTCACTGACACCCGCACGTCCCACGACACCAGCCGCCAGTCGCCCCGCATTACCCGCGACACCATCGCCCGCGCCATCGCCCGCGCCATCGCCTGCGCCCGCTCCCATCCGCGAGCCAACTCCGATTTACCAACTCGCCCCCGCTCCCCCCGTTCCGCCAACCCCTCCGCCCTCCGCCCCACCCGTCCCAGCGCCGGCGGAACCGCGCGGCACGCCGTTTTCCAGCCCGCGCCTCACACTGGGCGAAAAG
>CAZUUP010000842.1:0-2068 GCA_964623105.1 uncultured Akkermansia sp. | reverse complement strand
GCCTCATTGAGGTTCGCGTGGAACTGAGTCCACACCGTGCGGTCAAGCGCGCTTGCGCCTTCAAGCCCCTTGATGCCGCGAAGCTTCAGAGCCGGGTCAAGTGAGGCGAAGTTGCAGAGCTTCATCGCCAAACTGTTCGTGCCACGTTCGAGCTTGTCCGCCAGCGCAACAATCGCTGGCTGCCGCGCATGAAGCTGACCAAAGGTGAGCTTGTGGTAGAGATTCAGCGCGACAAGCAACTCATCGCGGATCCATCGTCTTCCGGCTGCCATGTGAACAGAGTGCCAGGTTCACGGCGGCGAGCGAAGCGGGAAAGTGCTTGCCGCCGCAGTCAAACCTGGCCGGGTTAGATTGGGCGTTATGCCGAAGCGAAATGCGAAACGCCCCGACATCTTCACCGTCCTCTGCCGATGGCATCCGCGGGCTGATGCCTGCGACGATTGGCAATCCGTCGTGGTTGTCCTGGGCAGCAACTTCGGCGGTGCCGATGCGGCGGACGAAGCCTGTCTTTACCTCATCCGGGACAGGCAAGGTGAGGCGCAGCCGTGGTTGGTGATTGAAGGTGCTCCCAAGTTGACCATCCCGGATGACGGGTGTTTCGATGCGCAGGAGTATGACGAGACGATTACCTTCTCCCGGAAGATTGTCTCCTGCCGCAACCTCACTTGAGCTGAATTGCATCGCATCAACCGGCTCGGCTGGATCGACTCCCAACAGCTCGATTCGGACGGCGAGTTGAAACCGTGTGCCGCGTCGCAATGCGGCGGGTTCACACCGGAAGCCGAACTGGGCATTCCAAAGAACCGTTCCGGCGATCCGGATCTTCTCGGCTGGGAGGTCAAGCAGTTTGCCGTCGAGGATTTCGAGCGCGTCGAATCCGCCAAGGCCATCGCCATGATGACGCCCGAGCCGGAATGCTGGCGCACGGCCACCAATGGCTTTTACAAGGATGTGGACGTGGACGTGGAGGCATTCATCCGCTCGCGCGGGGAATTGAGGCTGGCAGCCTGAACCGACCTGTGGCAGTTTCCTGCGTGTGCCGCGCAAGATCAGACAGTTGGTCGCCGATCTGGAACAGGCCGGGTTTGTCCTCGTGCCCGGCGGCAAGGGTTCGCACCGCAAGTTCCGGCACCCGAAATTGGCCGGATCGCTGATTCTCAGCGGTCAGAGCGGCGATGACGCACACCACTATCAGGAGAAACAGGTTCGTAACGCCCTGCGCGAGTCCTGCAAATGAAAGCTCAAGACCAGTACTTGAAATTTGTCCGGTGGGAAGAGAAGGACGGCCTGTATGTGGGCTACTGCCCCGACCTTTTCCCGTTCGGTGGAGTCTGCCACGGCAGGACGGAGGCTGTCGCCTACCGACAGCTTTGCGCGTTGGTGGCTGAGGAAGTGAAGGAGCTCACGGAGAACGGACACGAATTGCCGCCCCCCAGCACCCGACCCATGCGCGAAGCGGTCCCAGCCTGATGGCGTGTCGGATGTCTTCACCCAGGCCGGGCGCAGCGAGGTGATGTCGCGCATCTGCGCGGCGCTACGGCAACCACTCGGGCGTGGCGGCAATGTTGCGCCGCTCGAGTCCGGGTCGCAGGGTGTCGGTGCCGTTGGCCTGGTCGAGAATCCAGCCGGCCTTGGCGCCCACGTCGCGCATGGCCTGTTCGAGCACGCGGGCGGCATGGGCCTTGTCGCCGCGGCCCGCCTTGATTTCCACCGCCACGCGCTCCGCGTGCAGGCGGTTCCACATGCCCCGCATTTCGGAAGCAGTGCTTCCAAAATCAAGGCCGATGTTCCCGCATGGGCGCGGGCGACTGCGCGTGAACCTTCCGACGATCAAACCTCAAACTCCAGCCGGCCGAATGACTGACATTTTCACCAAGGCCAAGCGCAGCGAGGTGATGGCGCGCATCCGTTCGGGCGGGTTAGAATTTTTTGAAGTAGAAGTCTTCCCGGCTGACTCCAAGGTCTTCGATGATGTCAGCGATGATGCCGCGGGGAACATCTCCGGGGTGCCACGCGAACGTAATGAGGCGATCGGATTGGAAGGGGTTCGAGTAATGCCGGTGGCTGC
>CAZUUP010000841.1:0-2076 GCA_964623105.1 uncultured Akkermansia sp. | reverse complement strand
GACCGTAAGCCGAGCGATGATGATTTGCATAAAGGCTGGGGCACCTTGCCATACGTAAGTCCCCAGCAATTGGCAGGGGAGGCGGCAAACCCGAGCGATGACATCTATTCTCTTGGGGCCAGCTTGTATGAATTGCTTTCCGGCAAACCTCCGTTTCCAGACGGCGATATCGAAGCGCGGATTCGCAACGACGAGCCGGTTTCGATGACGGAACGTTTAAGATTATCCGGTGTGACCAATGATATTCCGCCGGGCGTGGACCAGGTGGTGATGGACTGTCTGGCGAAAGTTCCTGCCCGGAGGCCGATAACAGCCCGCGATGTGCAGACCAGATTGGAAAATGCGGTCATCATGCGTGGGGTTGGGAAGGCGGCGGTACCAGAAACCCGTCGGGTGGAGGGAACGGGTGTGGCGGGCAACGCCAAGCCCGCTCCAGCCGGGGAACAAAAACCACGTTTGACGCTACAGAAGGCGCGGGCAGGGGCGGTCGCGACAGCTGGGGAACTGGGAGCAGAGCGGGTGGGCGGTTTGGGGCGGGCGAGGAAGGCCAGAAAGATACCTGTGGGCTGGTTTTTGCTGGCCCTGGTGCTTGGTGCTGGTTGGTGGATTCGCCGAGACTTGGACCGGCAGCCAGCGGTCCACGGAGGGTTGGTTCCACGGCAATTGGTGCTGTTGACAAATGTCGTGATGCGGCCGGAACGCCTGTTCGCGGGTGCGGGGGATGATATCGTGAGCTTGGCGATGTCAGCCGACGGTGGCCGATTGCTTGCGGGAAACGGCGATCAGACGGCTCATCTATGGGAAGTGAGCACGGGCAGGGCGAAGCAATTTAAGGGGGAGGGCGGTTTATTTGGAGTGGTGGCGATGGCTCCAGACGGCAAATGGCTGGTGTCAGCCGGAGTGGGAGCGACGGTAAAGTTGTGGCAGGTGGATTGGCGTCGCCTGCATCTGACGCTGCCGGGTCCTACCAATGGGCTTGCGGCGGTGATCTTTTCGCCGGACGGGCAGTGGCTGGCCGGCGGAGGCAAAGATGGGCGAGTCGTCCTCTGGCAGGCGGCGACCGGGCGCGGGGTGGCGGCTTGGCAGGCGCACACCGGAAGTGTTGAAAGGTTGGCGTTCCTTCGGGCTGGTGCCGTGCTTGCGACTGTCGGGAGGGACAAGTTTGCACGGGTCTGGCATCCGCAGACTGGGCGTCGTTTGAACGAGTTCGAGTTGGGAGTGAGGGGTTCCGGACCAGCGGGCTTTTCACCGGATGGTTCTCTGCTGGCAACGGCGGAGGATTCGGCCGTGACAGTCTGGGATGTGGAGAGCGGGGCGAAGTCGCGGGCATTACGAGCCCCCGACGACAACAAGATTGCGGCGGTGGCGGTGAGTTCGGACGGCTTGGTGGCGGGGGGTGACAGCAAGGGTGTAATTTGGTTGTGGGAGGCTGGTGGTGGAAGCCTCCTTCAGAAGTTTGAGGCGCACAGCGAGGCAATGCGGGCGTTGGTGTTTTCCGAGGATTCGCAGCAACTGGTAAGTGGCGGTGCGGACCGCGTGGTGAGATTATGGGTGCGAGGCGACGGGCGATGACAACCATGGACAGCGGCCCGAATGCCCGAGCTTAACGGCGCCCCTGAAACCCAGCCGTCGGGCCAGAGGTGTCGGAAGATCTTTCGTGCAAGAGTTTTGGGCGGAAGCAAAGGCAAGTTGTGGCGGGGTGGCAACTTTCCGCCTAAGCCGTAACGATGCAATCGACGCTAGAGGAGCGCGGCCTTCAGGCCGCAGAAGTGCCCGCCCGCCGCGACTGTTCAGAGCATTCCGAACGGATGATCCGGCTCACCATTTGATGAATCAGAAGCGAGCCGGTCCGAAAGTTCGCACGAGCCATGCAGGACGTACATTCCGGCGGCCTCAAGGCCGCGCTCCGCGGACCGTTACTGCATCGATTCGGCTAAGCTTTTGCTACGGGGGCAACGGTAGCGCGGGGTACCCTTTTGGATGCTTGGCCCGCTTGGGCCCCGCAAGGACTCCGAACCAGAACGCCAGGCCCGCTTTCACGGCGCCTGGCGTTGCTTGGTTGGATTTCAGGAAGGC
>CAZUUP010000840.1:0-2081 GCA_964623105.1 uncultured Akkermansia sp. | reverse complement strand
GGGATCAATGGCGGCGGCGTGTTGCAGATTCGCGACGGATCGACCAACAGCGCCTATCCCGGCAGCAGCGCGCAGAAGTCTTTCGCGACGGTTATTGCGGCGGAGAAGGCCGATGTCGCGGTGGTGTTCATCGGCATCAACGACGTTTGGTGGCGCAAGACGGAGCCGGAGGCTTTCGAAAAGGCGCTGCACGAGCTTCACACGGCGGCGAAGGCGAATCGCACCCGGCTCGTGCTGGCGACGCTGACGGTTCGCGGCGAGTTGCCCGACGGCAAGAACAGCGACGACGCGAAGATCGAGCAGTTTGCCGAGCTTACGCGCAAGGTCGCGGCGGCGAACGGGACGACGCTGGTGGACCTCCGTCGCGCTTACCTGGCCTACCTACGAAACCACAACGCCGAATTGCGTGTGGACGGCAGTCTCTACTTCGTGCCCGCCGGCGTGCTCACCTACGATGGCGTTCACCCGACCGGGCGGGGCAATGAATTGCTCGCGAATCTCATCAGCGACGGCATCATCCGGGCTCTACGCGCGCCTTGAACCACCGCGCATCGCGGCGATCAGTCCAAAACAGACATGAAAATGAAATCACTCCTCAGCCTGATCGCCGCATTGGGATGCGCCACAGGCAGCGTCCTCGCGCAATATCAAGGCTGGCAGCACTCCGGTGCGCTGACGATTCTCACCACTCAGGACGGCGCGAACTTGCCGGCGGGCGCCGCGGTCGAGGGCTTCCCGTTGCTCGTGCGGTTGAACAAGGACTGGTTCGACTTCAAGCAGGCCAAGCAGGACGGCGCGGACGTGCGCTTTGCTGACAGCGCGGGCAAGGCGCTGGCGTTCCAAGTCGAGGAGTGGGACGCGGCGCACGGCAAGGCGAGCATCTGGGTGCGCGTGCCGCGCATCGAGGGCAACGCGCGGCAGGAGATTCGGATGCACTGGGGCAAGGCCGACGCCGCAAACGAATCCAACGGCAAAGCGGTGTTCAACGAATCGAACGGCTATCTCAGCGTGTGGCATCTCGGCGACATGGTGCGGGATGAAGTTGGCACGCTGGAGTCAAAGGACACGGGCACGTCGGTGACGAATGGCATCATCGGGCGCGCGCGGCATTTTCCGGGCAAGGCGGGCGTGTTCGGCGGCGACAAGATTCCCAACTATCCGACCGGCGCGAACTCGCACAGCTCGGAGGTGTGGTTCCGGACGCGCTCGGCGAACTCCACGCTCGTCGGCTGGGGCAACGAGCAGGGCCAGGGCAAGGTCGTGATGCAGCTCCGCAGCCCGCCGCACATCCGCATGGACTGCTACTTCTCCGGTGGCGACGTGGGCGGTAGCCGTCTCCCGCTCGGCGACTGGACGCACGTCGTCCACACCTATCGGCAGGGCGAGTCGGTCATCTACGTGAACGGCCAGCCCGACGGCACCAACGCCACCAAAGGCTCGCCGCTGAACATCCGCACGCCCGCACGCCTCTGGCTCGGCGGCTGGTATAACAACTACAACTTCGTCGGCGACCTCGACGAAGTCCGCATCTCCAGCGTCACGCGCCCGGCGGACTGGGTGCGGCTGCAATACGAAAACCAGAAGCCGCTGCAAACGCTCGTCGGGCCGCTTGTCCAACCGGGCAATGCGTTCAGCGTGTCGGCGGAGAAAGCCGTCGTGGAGGAGGGCAAGAGCGCCGAGTTCACCGCGCTGGCGGGCGGGGCTCAGAAAGTATTCTGGCTGCTCAAACGCGACGGTCGCGAGGATGTCGTGGCGGTGGACCGTTTCAAGTTCACCTTCGCCGCCGGGCGCGTGACGGGCGATGCGACGGCGACGCTGCAATTCAAGGCGGTCTTCGCCGACGGCGTGAAGACCAAGGACATCGCCATCACGGTGAAAGAAGCCATCCCCGAGCCGGCGTTCACGCTCAAGGCTCCGGCGGCGTGGGACGGGCGCGCGACCATCGAGGTGGTGGCGCAGGTCGCGAACCTCGCGGCGATGCAGGCGCGCGGCGCGGGGGAGTTGAAGTTCGAGTGGAGCGCGGGGCCGCTCGCGGTCATCAAGGAAGTCGCGCCCGGCAAGCTCCGGCTGCTCCGCGCGCA
>CAZUUP010000839.1:0-2081 GCA_964623105.1 uncultured Akkermansia sp. | reverse complement strand
CGCGCCTGGCGTCGGCCGGTGAAGGCCGGTGAGCTGGACCAGTATCTGCAATCCTACCGCACTGAGCGCGAGGCGGGGGAAAAGATGGCCGATGCTTATCGAGTGGCGTTGGTGGGCGTGCTGACCTCCAGGAACTTCATCTATCTGGTCGAGGGCGACACGGTGGCTCGCGAACGACTCACGGACGCGGAACTCGCTTCGCGGCTCTCGTATTTCCTCTGGAGTTCGATGCCTGACGACGCGCTGATCACCGCAACCAAAGGCGGCCCACTGAACGGCGACCGCCTCGCCAAGGAGGTGGACCGGATGCTGGCCGACCGCAAAGCCGGCCGGTTCATCGATGACTTCGCGCGGCAGTGGCTGCAGTTGCATCGCCTCGGTATGTTCGTGCCGGACAAAAAACTCTACCCGACTTACGACGCTTGGCTCGAGACCAGCATGCGCGCCGAGCCGGTGGAATTCTTCCGCGAGCTGTTTGCGAAGAACCTTCCCATTGATGGCTTCGTTGAGTCCGACTGGACGATGGCCAATGCCCGGCTCTGTGATTTCTACGGGCTGCCCGGTCCGAAGGCGGGCGGTTTTGAGCGCGTGTCGCTCAAGCCCGAGGATCATCGCGGCGGTCTGCTCACGATGGGCGCGGTGCTCGGCCTGACCTCCGACGGCACCCGACATCGTCCGGTGCATCGCGGCGTCTGGCTCAGTGAAGTGATATTCGGCAAGACGCCGCCACCACCGCCCGCCAACGTGCCGGCCATCGAACCCCCAACGCCGCAAAGCCCCAAAGCCACGTTGCGCCAAAAGATCGAAGCCCACCGCAACGACGCCAACTGCGCGGCCTGCCACGCGCGGATTGATCCGCTGGGCATCGCGTGGGACAACTACGACGCCATCGGCCAGTGGCGCACTCACGAGAAGGTCGCCGCAGGCGTCGGCAAGGACCCCGTGGTCGATCCCTCCGGATCAATGCCCGACGGTCGCGCCTTCAAGGATGCCACCGAGTTCAAGCAGCGTCTGATCGAGGATCGCGACAAGGTTGCCCGCGCTTTCATTGAGCATCTTTGCACCTACAGCCTCCGACGCGTGCTCTCTTTCGACGACCAGGACGACCTCAACGCCATCCAAGCCGAAGCCAAGAAAAACCAATACCGGATCAAAGACATCATCCGCGCCGTGGCACTGTCCGAACTGATGAAAAAACGCTAATGAGTGAGGTCTCCAGCAGATTCAGGGAGGCCAGCGGATTGTTTTTTCAGAATGAAATCCAAAACCATAACCCCATCTGCTGGCCTCCCTGAATCTGCTGGAGATCCAATCACCCATGCCTTCATCGGCCAGGCGATGAAAGTGCATTCAGCGGTAGGTCCTGGGCTTGATGAGCAGATATACCACCAAGAGCTTGTCGCAGCTCTGACGGCGGCTGGTATTTCGCATCTTTCAAAACCAAGGCGGGACTTGGTTTATCGCGGGATTGTGGCGGACACCTTTGAACCAGATTTTGTCGTTGAGGACCATTTCATCCCAGAGTTGAAATGCCTCCGTGGAGCATTCGCTGCGGAACACTTGGTCCAGTTGTTCTGCTACTGCAAATACTGGCGACTTCGAACCAGCCTGCTGGTGGACTTCGGCAAGCAAAGCCTGATTTGGGAGCGGCTGCTGTATCGCTCTCACTCGGCAAGTTTCCCTGCGACCAAGCCCCCCCCAGAATTCGTCTCCAAGCCCGCGCTCGCTGCAACCATCATTCAAGCTGTTGGCGAATGCTTAAACGAAGTTGGTCTCGGCTATCGGCAGACCACTTGGAAGGGCTTGGTCAGGGCCGCAATCCAATCCGCAGGTCACAAGGTCCATCTCAATCCAACCGCCACCGTGCTCAATCATCCGCACATCACGATGGCCAGTCTCGTCATCGAAGACACCTGCGCCGTCTCCATCACGGCCCTCACCGACGGCATCAACGCCTCTGACCGCGCCATAGTCCAAACCCACCTTCGCTGGCTCAACCTCGGCTGGGGCATCGTCTTCCATTTCGGCAAAACCACCGCCGACCTCGTCTTCGTCCAACGTCCGAAAAACTAATCTGCTGG
>CAZUUP010000838.1:0-2082 GCA_964623105.1 uncultured Akkermansia sp. | reverse complement strand
CGGTATCGTCATCGGCTACGCCGCCTTCCTCCAGGTCCGGCTCATGCGGGCTGGCGAGGAACTCGAAGCCCGCGAGGCCGAATGGCGCAAAATCGAGAAGGATTTCAACCAGCTCACCCAGAACCTCAACCAGATCAAGGAAATCGATTCCCGCTTCGCCTCCCTCCAGAAACTCGCCGCCAACCGCTTCCTCTGGGCCAACGCCCTCAACGCCCTCCAGCAGGTGCTCGTCAACAACGTCAGCCTCACCACCTTCCGCGCCGACCAGTCCTACAAGTACGCCGAGGCCACCAAATCCCGCGTCGTCGGCAAAACCCGTGTCCCCGCCACCCCCGCCACCTCCACCGAGAAGGTCGCCATCACCCTCACCGCCAAGGATTACGGCAATCCCACCGAGCAGAATTACAGCAAGTTCAAGGAGCAACTCTCCGCGCTGCCCTACTTCAAATCCCAGCTTCCCGACGCCAACAGCTTTCGCTTCAAGGGCTTTTCCCAGCCCACCGTGGACAAGGACGACCTGACCCGCAGCTACGTGAGCTTCACCCTCGAATGCTCCTTCCCTGAAAAGGTGCGCTGACATGAACACCCTCACCGCGGAAAAAAAACAGCACGTCATCCTCGTCGCCGTCCTCACCGGCGTCGTCATCGCCCTCGTGTGGTTTCTCCTCATCGGCACCCTGCAGGACAACATCACCAAGAAGCGGGCCAAGGCCGGCGAAACGGCCGACAAACTCGCCGACGCCCGCAAAAAACTCAGCCAGAGCGCCGCCATCGAGGAACAACTCGCCTCCGCCACCCGCAAACTCGCCACCACCGAGGACGAAGGCATGGCCTCCGGCGATCTCTACTTCTGGATCATCAACACCATCAGCCGCTTCAAACTCGCCTACCGCGTGGACATCCCCGTCTTCAGCCAGCCCGAGGAAATCAAAGCCACCGTCCTCCCCGACCTTCCCTACAAATCCGTCCGCTACAATGTCCGCGGCAGCGCCTACTACCACGACCTCGGCCGCTTCCTCGCCGCCTTCGAAAACAGCCATCCCTACGTCTTCGTCCAAAACCTCGAGGTCTTCCCCAGTGACGTCGTCCAGGCCGACGACCCCGAGCGGCTCAATTTCCGCATGGACATCGTGGCCCTCGTTAAACCCACCGCCATCGCCTCGGCCAAACCATGAACCGCCTGCCCCATACGATCACCCGCCACGCCTGCGGCCTCGGCCTGGTCATTTCGCTCCTCGGCGCCGCCGCCGTCCCCGCCGCCGATTCACCCCGGCCGCAGATGAAGAATCTTCTCGCCCTTTCCAGCGCCCAGGCCCGCGTCCAGCCGCCCGCAACTCCGGCACCCAACTCCCTGCCGGCCTCGGTCCCTGAACCCGTCGCCCTCCCCGGCGTGCCCGCCTCCGTCTTCAACGATGACCCCGGCACCGGCATCGATCCCTTCTTCCCCGCCAGCCGGCGCCGGCCCTCGCGCGTCACTTCCGCTCCCACTCCCGCGAATCAACCCCCCACGCTCGCCCCAGCCGTTGCGCGCCCCGAACCTCCGCGTGTCCTCCCTCCCGCCGTCAACCTCACCCTCCGCGGCATCGTCGGCCCCGGCTACCGCCGCCTCGCTCTCATTAGCACCGCCGCCCGCACCTTCGATGTCAAAGCCGGCGAGGAAATCTCCCTGCGCGCCGGCAGCGCGGATCTCCGCGTCACCTGTGTCGAAATCCGCGAACGCTCGGTCGTCGTCCGTGTCGAGGGCGAGCCCGCCGACCGCGAATTGCAATTGAAAGACGGAATTTAGTGGCCCGGCGTGCCCGGGCGCCTGGTTCCTGCCAGGTGCTCGCGGCGGGCGAAAGATCAACTCAGACTGGCCATGAAGCTACACCTCCTGCCCCTGTTGGCGTTCACCGCGACCCTCGCTGGCGCTTTTGCCCAAAACCCGCCCCCGCCCCTCTCCAGCCCGCCGCCGTCGCACCCCGTCGCACCCCCGCGCCTCCCTCCCGGACCCGCCCCCGCGCCCCCCGCTGCGCCCCCCCGCTACCCCGCCCGCGGGTCGTCAGAAACCCCCCCGCCCGCCTTTTGTGACCCCGATCCTCT
>CAZUUP010000837.1:0-2082 GCA_964623105.1 uncultured Akkermansia sp. | reverse complement strand
GACGGCAGATTCGCCGCCGCGTGCCCCGTCGCAATTCGCGCCCCCCGCCGGCGCCGCCCTTCGACCTCCTCGTTCGCGCAAAGATCCGAACCGCTCACCTGAAAACCCAGGTCCAGCAGCAAATGCCCCAGCCCGCTCATCCCGCAGCCCCCGGCACCAATCAAATGCACCGTCCCCCCGTCCGGCGCCCGGCTCAGGATCGCGCTCACTTCGGTTGGATTGAGGCGGTTCATGAAAGCACGGCCCGAAGATCGCCACCACGCACCGCCCGATCCGTCGCCTCCCCGCGGCCAGCCACCGCAGGCACGCCACCCGCCCGCTCCCCGATCCGGCGTGCAATCACCGCGGCCGCGTCCGGAAAATGCCACGCGCCCAACGCCTCGCTCATGCTCTGACGCGCCGCGCCATCGCGCAGCAGCCCCACCACCAGCTCCGCCAGTTGCCCGCCCGTCGCGCCACGTTGCTCGAGCAACCGCGCCGCACCCGTGCACACCAGCGATTGCGCGTTGTAAAACTGGTGATTGTCCACCGCCGCCGGATACGGCACCAGAATCGACGGCAGCCGCACCGCCGCAAATTCCGCGAGAGACGACGCCCCCGCCCGGCTGACTGCCACCGTGGCCGCTCCCAGCGCCAGTTCCATCTCGGTCAAAAAAGGTCGCACCACCGTCTTGAGCCCAGTCGTCGCCCACGCCGCCCGCACCTTTTCAAAATCCTCGCTCCCCGTCAGATGCACCACCTGCAACTCCGGCACCTCCTGCGCCAACCGCGCCTGCGCCGCGAGCACGAGGCTGTTGATGCCGCTCGCCCCCTGGCTGCCACCCACCACCAACAGCACCGGCCGATCCGCCGCCAGACCCAGCGCGGTCCGGCAACCCGCCGCCGGCAGGGCCGCGAACTGCGACCGCACCGGCGTCCCGGTGGTCGTCACCCGCTGCATGAACAAATGATCCGTTGCCCGCGCAAAACCCACAAACGCCTCGTCCACCACATGCGCCAGCCAGCGGTTCGCCCGTCCGGGGATCGCGTTGGCTTCGTGAAAAAATGTCACCGCTCCCCGCCCCTTTCCCGCCAGCACGGGCGGCGCGCTGGTGAACCCGCCCATCGCCAGCACCGCCCGCGGAGATGTCGCCCGGAACAACGTCCGCGCCGCCGCCCACGACCGGACGAATCCCGCCGCAAACCGCCCCACCCCACCCCGGCTCAATCCCACCGCCGGCAGCGTCTCCACGCGCATGCCCCGCAGCGAACGCACTGCCTGCTGGTCCACTTCCTTCGGCGACACCAGCAACAATGGTTCGCAACCGTGCTCCTGCAGCGCCTCGGCCACCGCCAGGCCGGGAAACAAATGTCCCCCCGTGCCACCGCACGCGATGGCCACCACAGGTTTCTTCAGCTGCCCTTCCATCGGATGCCTACGTCGCCGCGAGTTCCCGGTCGCCCACGATTCCCGCCGGTTCGGGAACCGATTCCTCCGTGTTCCGCGACACACTCAAAAGCAATCCCACCCCCACCAGCATTGTCAGCAGGCTCGATCCCCCGTAACTCACAAACGGCAGCGGCAACCCCTTGTTCGGCAGCAGGCTCGTCACCACGGCAATGTTGATGAACGCCTGGAACCCGATCAGAAGACTGATCCCCGCCCCCAGCAGAAATCCGAACCGGTCCCGTGCGTGCGAAGCGATATACAGCCCGCTGCCAACCACCACCAGATATGTCAGCACCATCCCCAGCGTCGCCACCAACCCCAATTCCTCCCCGATGATTGACAGGATGAAATCAGTCTGGTTCTCCGGCACAAAACCCAGCTTCTGCAAGCCGTCGCCCAAACCCGCCCCCGTCCATCCGCCTGATGCCAGCGCCACGATGCCCTGCCAGACCTGATACCCGATCCCGGCCTTGTGCTCCTCCAGATTCCAGAACGCCAGCACGCGCTTGAAGCGCACCGGATTGTGATAGATCAAAGCCGCGAAGCCCGCCGCAAACGCAACCCCCGCCCCCGCCACCCACCGCACCGAACCGCCCGCCAGCAACAGCATCGCCGCCGTCCACAGCACCCGCAACACCGTCGTCCCAACAACA
>CAZUUP010000836.1:0-2101 GCA_964623105.1 uncultured Akkermansia sp. | reverse complement strand
GAAACCCTCCGCGCCCTGAGCACCTTCTCCGGCGACCAGCTCGCCTACGACACCGTGGACGCCTGGAAAAACTTCAGCCCCGCCACGCGCCGCACCGCCGCCGAGGTGCTCGTCACCCGCACCAAATGGGCCCGCGCCCTCCTCGCCGGCGTGGACCAGAAAGCCGTCGCGCCCGTGGACATCTCCGCCACCGCCCGCCGCGCCCTCGCCCGCAGCGACGACTCCACCGTCGTCGCCCACGCCGACCGCGTCCTCGGCAAATACCGCGCGCCCGACGCCGACAAACTCAAGCTCATCGCCGCCAAGCGCGCCGTCGTCCTCGCCGGCACGCCCGACGTGAAGGCCGGCCAGGAAGTCGCCCGCAAACTCTGCTACGTCTGCCACAAGCTCTACGGCGAAGGCGCGGACGTCGGCCCCGACCTCACCGGCGTCGGCCGCAGCACGCTCGACGCGCTCTTGCACAACATCATCGACCCCAACGAAGTCATCGGCAACGGCTTCGAGGCCACCGAAGTGGAATTGCAAAACGGCACCGTCCTCACCGGCCGCATCATCGAGGATTCCCCCACGCGCCTGAAACTCCTCGCCGCTGGTCCCACCGAGCACGTCCTCGCGCGCAGCGACATCGCCGTCGCCAACGGCAAGCCCAAGATTCGCACGCTCCAGTCGAGCCTCATGCCCGAGGGCCTCGAGCAAATGCCCGACAAGGAATTCCGCGACCTCATCTGGTTCCTCCTCAACCCGCCGCAGGACAACCGCCCGTGGACGCCCGCCCTGCGCAAGGAACTCCTTGGCGACGAAACCGCCGGCGCGCCCAAAAAATCCGCCGCCAACTTCCCGCCCATCGACCGCGAATCCGTCGCCCTCTGGAACCCCGACTGGCGCGTCGTCGCCCCCGATTTCGAGGGCACGCCCGCGAAACTCGTCGAGTTCGCCGGCCAGCGAAACGTCCTCCTAACGCATCCCTTCGACCGCGAAAAGCCCGCCGCCATCGAGCGCGAACTCACCCTCCCCGCCGGCCAGAAAACCACGCTGAAATTCCTCGCCGCCGCCCACGAAAAAGGCGACTGGGAACTCCGCGTCCTCGTCAACGGTAAGCCGCTCCTCAAACAACTCATCGCCCGCCAAGCCAGCGCCGTGTGGCAACCCGTGACCCTCGACCTCACCCCGTTCGCCGGCCAAAAAATCACCCTGCGCCTCGAAAACGCCGCCAACAACTGGAGCCACGAATTCGCCTACTGGACCGCCCTCGAACTCCAATCCGAGCGCACGACCGCCGCGCGGTGAACGGCCCCAGGAGCGCGGGCGGCCCGCCCGCGTGTCTCTATGCGCTCCAAATACTCCAGCGCTTTTCCACTCCGCGCACACGCCGCACCCCGCGACGTTTTGGAGTGCCGTGACTCGTCACCGCTTTCGCACAGGCGACTTGTCGCCGTCAAACGTCCGCACGCATCCGCTCCCGCCCGCGTGCCCGCGCTGGCGCGAGCCGTGAACGCGCCATTCCATATCCACGCCTCCCTCAATCCGACGGCGACAAGTCGCCTCGCAAAAGCGGTGACAAGTCCCCGCACTCCAAATCCGCCCTCCAGGAGCGCGGGCGGCCCGCCCGCAAGTGCCTCCCGCGCGGCGCTGCTCCTCACGTACCGCAACCGTCCCGGCTGCGAGTTCCGGGGCGTCCCCGCCCCGTGTCTTCCGGCGGCGAGCCGCCGCATTTTGGAGTGCCGTGACTCGTCACCGCTTTCGCGCAGGCGACTTGTCGCCGTCAAACGTCCGCACGCGTCCGCGCCCGCCTGCGTGCCCGCGCTGGCGCGAGCCGTGAACGCGCCATCCCATATCCACGCCTCCCTCAATCCGACGGCGACAAGTCGCCTCGGCAAAGCGGTGACAAGTCCCCGCACTCCAAATCCGCCTCCCAGGAGCGCGGGCGGCCCGCCCGCAAGTGCCTCCAGCGCGGCGCGGCGCGCCCGCCGCATTTTGGAGTGCGGTGACTCGTCACCGCTTTCGCGCAGGCGACTTGTCGCCGTCAAACGTCCGCACGCGTCCGCGCCCGCCCGCGTGCCCGCGCTGGCGCGAGCCGTGAACGCGCCATTCCATATCCACG
>CAZUUP010000835.1:0-2102 GCA_964623105.1 uncultured Akkermansia sp. | reverse complement strand
CCGCCCGCGTGGACCGGCCCGAATTATTTCTACTCCTCGTACTTCCGTCTCCGCGCCCTCAAATTCAGCGACCCTGACGACGCCAACGCCGCCGCCCTTGCCCGCGAACAAACCCACCGCCTCACCACACAAATTGCGGATCACCAAAAAGCCGATGGCTCGATCCTCGTCCCACCCGGCAACGCGCAAAACACCGTCTCCATGGGCTCCGTCTTCTCCACCGCCCTCGCCATCCTGATTCTGAACACCCCCGACAGCCGCCTGGCGACCGATCAAGACTTTCGAATCAGGCGCGTTTTTTGAGCTTGGCGCGCGGTCGATGTGCGCGGGGCATCCAGAGGTCCGCCGTTGGGTGGAGCAGGTGGATGCGGGTGGAACGCCGGACAGCGGGCAGGGAGCCGCGGTGCTTTTACGGCTTGGTTGGAGACGTGACAGGCGTATCGACGAGTGCGGCAAGGCGCTTTTCGAGTTCGATTATTCCCGGGGATTTGCGGCGTTCTGGGGAAAGTGCGCGCACGGCCGTGAGAGCCTGGCTGAATGCCTGACGGGCTTCGGCTGTGCGTCCAGCGAGTTGGAGTATTTCTCCGCGTCGCGCGAGCCACGCTTCGCTCCGGGCTGATTGGGCGGCAACCTTGTCCAGCCGTTTCAAGGCGGCATCAAACTGCTTGGCCCGGGCTTCGAGATCGATGACGTAGAGTTGGAGCGTGAGCAGGGTTCCGTGACGGCGGATGGCGTCCTCGATGACGCGGATGGCCTCGTTGAGGTGTTCGGGACCGATGCTCGAGAGCGCGTGGGCGCGCTCGATGAAGAGTTCCGGCCCGGGCTTCGGACTTGTGGCAATGGCCTGGGCGAGATCCGCGGCTGCGGCTTGAGGTTGGCTGATCCGGAGGTGTGCGCGGGCGCGCGTGACCAGTCCTTCGGTGTGGTTGGGCTGGCGCAGAAGAAACCGGTCGATCGCGGCTTTGCTCGCCAGCGGCCAGTTGGCGTCGATCAGAACGCGGGCGGTGGCCAGGTCGGTTTCCGCCAGCGCCGGATTCAACTGGGCCGCGATTTGAATGTCCGCCAATGCGGCATCCCAATTCTTGAGGGCGCGGTAGATCTCGCCCCGTTTGAGGAAGAGATCGGCGTGCCGTGGATTGCGTTCGATCTCGCGGGTCAGGCTGGTGAGCAGGTTGGTCGGGCTGGCGGATGGAGCAGCGGGGCAGGGGAGGATGCCAACGATCAGCAGGGCGGCCAGCAACCCCTGACGAGCGGCGGCGTGGGTGGTGTTCATTGAGCCGGCGGGTCTGAATTGCGATCGTGAGCCATCCGCGCCAGCGCCGCGTCGCCCAGTGGTTCGGGGTGTTTCACGCGGAAGCTCTCGGTCCATTCACGGGCGAAATCCCGCTGGTAATAGGCATTGACCGCCGCCGTCGCGGACATCGCCAACAGTGCCCCGAGACTGGCCAGCGCCATGTCTTTGTGCGCGTCCCACTCGTCGCCCTGCGTGCCGAGATAGGCGGCGCCGAGTTCGCCGCCGACGGCGATAGCCACGGCCCATTCGATCAATTCGTAAAGCATCGACGATGACATGGTCAGGTCGAGCGGCAGGAAATAGCCCCAGAAACCGCGGACATTTGCGACCCGCAGGAATACTTCGCGGATCGGGTAGGCGAGCAGGAAGCCGTAGAGGAAGTGGACGATGCGATCGAAGTTGTTGCGTTTCCAGCCGATCAGGGAATTGAACGAGGAACCCGTCAACCAGATGCACCAGTTGTCGTACGGCACCAGGGCGTAAGTGTAGTGCGAGCCGACGGTATGAAAGCACAAGAAGACAAAGATGAGGGAATACGACAACCGCGAGAACAGCAGTTTGTGGCGCAAGGAAAAGAGAACACCGAGGCCGGCAAAGACGAGGACGTTCTCGAGAATCCAGTCCTTCCGGTCCAGCGGATGGATGGCCAGTGCGATCCAAAGAATCGCATAGATTGATCCCAGCAGCTTGAATTGAAGGCGGTAGGCAGGAGACATCGTGGAGGTGTTATCACCCTGGGCCGGGAATGTCACGGGCTTCTCAGAGCGTGTTTGAAAACTCGCCCGGTGAGGGCACCGGGCCTACAGGC
>CAZUUP010000834.1:0-2105 GCA_964623105.1 uncultured Akkermansia sp. | reverse complement strand
TTCGGGTAATCGCCCATCTCGACGACCCAGAGTTTGCCGTCCGCGCCCCACTCGAAGGCGACGGGGCTTTGCACGAGCGGCTCGGCGGCGACCAGCTCGACGCGGAAGCCGGGGCGCACCTGAAAACATTGCTGCGATTCTGCGGGCGTCTTGGGCGGCGGGGTGTCGAACGCGATGAGTTCGGCGAAGGATTTGCGCCAGACGTTGTCGGGGAGATGCGCGGTGTCTTCGTTTTGAATGAAGAGCTGGCCGCGGGCGAACCACGCGCCGTTGTTGCGATGCGGGCCGGAGCGGACGAAGGGGGGAATTTCCCGGGAGTAATTAGTGATTAGTGATAAGTGATTAGTCGGGGTGGCGGTGGCAGGGCTGCGTTGCTGCGCGGCTTTGGCGTCGTTGGTGGGCGGGGCGTTCTGGCCGACCGGCAGGTCGGCCCTACCACGTTGCTCGTGGAGGACTTTGTGGCTCCAGCCGGCGGCCCAGCCGAGGCCGGGTTTCACGGTTTTGGCCCAGAGGTAAATCGCGTATTCCTTTTCGTTGGAGAGGATGAGGTCGTCGAAGCCGTCGCCGTTGAGATCAACGAAGCGGAGGCCGTTGTCCTCGCCGCGCTCGTTGACGAGCGTGAGGTCGGCGGGGAGGGCGTAGGGAAGTCTTTTCCACCATCGTTCCGCATCGGACCATTGGAAAACATCGGTCTGTTTTTCGCGGCTGATAAGGAGCTCGCAGCGGCCGTCGTGGTCGAGGTCTCGAAGGCGAATCCGACCCTCACGAACAAACGTAACAAGTCGGTCAGAAACGTTTGTTGGGTGCGTCGCTTTCGCGGTCCACCATTCCCATGTTCCGAGGGGGGCTTCGGGCATTTCTGTCGAATCGTGCCGCCATTCGGCAGGATCGCACCACTTCCATCCATCTCCAGTTGAGGCCCAGGTCCAGAAAGGGCCTCCGGCTCTCACGTAAGGACGAACGACAGAGGTTGTGCCGAGATTGTCGAGAACTCCCCACGAAAGAGCGCTTGGCGGATAGGGCGCAGACCTGGTGCGTTGAGCTGGATTGGTTTTTAGGGAGACGCTATTCCAAATATATCCGGGACCGGGTGGATCGATAAGATCGGTAAACCCGCCGTCCCGTTTGAAGATCCGAGCTTCCAAACCACATAAAGGCAGCATGTTGAACGCAACGTCCATCAGGCCGTCGTTGTTGATGTCGAGAATTTGGATGCCGGTTTCTCCCGTGGGGTCGAAAGCGATAAGTTGTTTAACCACGGATTTTGCAAGATAGCTCGGTATCTGGCGGGGTAGTGTGATCGGGTTTCTTCTCAGGGTTTGCCCGCGGAGCAAATTCTTGTTCAGCCGCTCCACCGCCTCCTTGAACGTCAGGAATTTCACCTTCTTCCCGTAGGTGCGTTCGGCGTAGTCGATGAACTGGATGATCTGGTCGTTGCGGAGCCAGCCGTGCGGATGGAAGACCGAGGTGAAGACGCCCTGCGCGCGCACGACGGCGTCGAGGGCGAGCTGCCAGTCGGCGACGGTGGCGGCGTTGGTGGGGCCGTGGGCGTTGAAGGCTTCCCAGTCGCTCGGGACCATCGCAGGGAATTCCCAGCAGGTGCGGTTGATGACGTAGGGATAGGGGTAGTCCTCGATGTAGGTGCCGAAATTGGCGAGGGATTTTTTCGTGACGGCGTTGGTCGCGGTCGGGAAGTAGCGGCGGAAGTGGTCGGCGGCGGCGCGGGCCTGGCCTCCCTCGCCCCGGCCGGGGGAGAGGGATCGAGGGTGAGGGGGCGGGGCCACGATGGTAGGGGGCAAACCGTTTGGCGAAGGTGGCGTTTGCCCCCTCTCCCCGGCCCTCTCCCCCGATGGGGGCGAGGGAGAAGATGTCGCGGGATGTTCGGGAGGTTTGGGCGGGGTCACGCCGTGGCGTTTTAGGAAATCGTCGGTGAGGAGGCACATGACGGAGGAGTCGGCCTGGAGGAAACGGCCTTCGGGCGAGGTGCGGTTGAAGATCTCGGCGTAGAAGCGCGGGCTGGGGGAATTCATCGAGTCGCAGCAGGGCATGCGGAAGGCGACGGGCTGGTTGCCGGGGATTTTGCCCAGCAGATCGACGCAGCCGTG
>CAZUUP010000833.1:0-2117 GCA_964623105.1 uncultured Akkermansia sp. | reverse complement strand
CCGTTGGCAATGGGCTGGGAGTAGTCCACGTTGTGGACTTGGGCGGGCCTTTCGATGCCGAGTTCAGTGACGGACTTGCCGTCCTTTTTGGCCCAGTCCATGCCGAGGTGCCATTTGCCGATGCACGCGGTGTGATAGCCGTTCTGCTGGAGGAACGCGGCGACGGTGAGGCGGTTGGGTTCGATGAGGCGGGGGCTGATGCCGCCGAGGACGCCGCTTTGGAGGCGGGAGCGCCAGTTGTAACGGCCGGTCATGATGCCGTAGCGGGTGGGGGAGCAGACGGAGGAACTGGAGTGAACGTCGGTAAAGATCATGCCGCCGGCGGCGAGGCGGTCGAGGCGGGGGGTGGGGATTTTGCCTTGGGGGTTGAGGCACTTGACGTCGCCGTAGCCGAGATCGTCGCAGAGGATGTAGAGGAAGTTGGGTTTGGAGGTGGACGCGGCACGGGCAGGGGAGTGCGGCAGCGCGAGTGCGAGCAGAAGGAGAAGAATACGCATGGGGCGGAAGAGTAGCGGGAGGCGGAGGGGGTGCAAGGTTTGGAGTTGGCGGGGTTTGGGGGCGGTGGGAGCGGGCGAGCAATTCGGGGCAGGGGAACCGGTGGGACGCGGGTGGATTGTGGATGCTGTGGTGTTTGATTTTATTGCGCGGGGATTTTGTGCGTGGCAGTTTCGCAGGTATGAAATCACTTTCTTTCGGCTTGGCCGCGGCGTTGGTCTGGGGGCCGGTTTTGCTTCAGGCGGAGGCGGTGAAGGATCGGGAGGGGGCGGTCCGGAAGGATCGCGAGTTGATGGAGCATGATGCGCGGTGGAATTACAACGACGTGCGGTCGGGGTTCGCGCAGGCGAAGCGGACGGGAAAGCCTTTGCTGGTGGTGTTGCGGTGTGTGCCGTGCCTGTCGTGCGCGGGGATTGACGCAGGGGTGCTGTCGGACACGGCGCTGGCGCCGTTGCTGGACCAGTTTGTGTGTGTGCGGGTGATCAATGCGAACGCGCTGGATTTGAAGTTGTTCCAGTTCGATTTTGATCTCTCGTTCACGACGATGTTTTTCAACGGGGACGGGACGGTTTACGGGCGGTTCGGGTCGTGGACGCATCAGAAGAACCCGCTGGAGAAGGACACGGCGAGCTTTCGGAAGGCGTTGGAGGCGGCTTTGGCGGTCCACAAGGGGTATCCGGGGAATCGTGAAGCTCTGGCCGGGAAGCAGGGCGGGCCGACGCCGTTCAAGACGCCGGTGGACATGCCGACGTTGGTGGGGCGGTATTCGCTGGACCTGAACTGGAGTGGCAAGGTGGTGCAGAGCTGTGTGCATTGCCATCAGATTGGGGATGCGTCGCGGGTGTATTACCGGGAGCAGAAGAAGCCGATGCCGACGGAGCTGGTGTATGCGTTTCCGGGGCCGGATGCGGTGGGCTTGAAGCTGGCGGCGGACAGCATCGCGCGGGTGGAGGCGGTGGCGGCGGATTCGAGCGCGGCGCGGGCGGGCATCAAGGCAGGTGACGAACTGGTGGCGCTGGCGGGGCAGCCGCTGGTGTCGGCGGCAGACGTGAGCTGGGTTTTGCATCGGGCGCCGGAGAGCGGGGCGTTGGCGGCGACTTTGCGAAGTGGGGGCGGGGAGCGGACGGTGCAACTGGATTTGCCGGCGGGTTGGCGGAGCAAGGCGGATTTCGCCAAGCGGGTGGGGACGTGGGGGATGCGGGGAATGGCGACGGGCGGGTTGGTGCTCGAGGATTTGGGGAACGACGAGAGGGCGCAGCAGAAGCTGGGGAAGGACGGGATGGCGTTGCTGGTGAAGTTTGTCGGGCAGTACAACAAGCACGCTGCGGGGAAGAACGCGGGTTTCCGGAAGGATGACATCATCGTGGAACTGGACGGGCTCTCGCAGCGGGTGAGCGAGATCGAGATGATGGGGCATCTGCTGCAGAAGCGGATGCCGGGGGAGAAGGTGAAGGCGGTGGTGCTGCGGGGGACTGAGCGGGTGCGGTTGGAGTTGCCGATGCAGTGAGGGGCGGACAGGGGGAGTGAACTGCAATCAGGAATGGGTGATCGGCGATCGGTGGTCGGTGGTCGGTGACCGGTCATCTGGGGGCGCTGGCGCGGGGCGAGAAATCTCTCGTCAA
>CAZUUP010000832.1:0-2131 GCA_964623105.1 uncultured Akkermansia sp. | reverse complement strand
CGGTTGCCACCCGTGCTACCACCTCCGCGGGCGCGCCCCCCCACGGCCACGCCTCGCTGACACACAGCAACCGCCCCGTGCGCGCCACCGACGCGATCACCGTGTCCGTGTCCAGCGGCTTGACGGTTCGCAGATCCACCACCTCCACCTCCGTGCCCTCCGTCGCCAGTTCCTCCGCCACCGCCAGCGCCTCATGCACCATCGCGCTGTACGTGACAATCGTCACATCGCGCCCCGCCCGCGCGATCCGCGCCTTGCCCACCGGCAGCGCCTCCGTCGGCAACCGATCCGCCTTCAGATGGTAATAAAGAAACTTGTGCTCGCAAAAAATCACCGGGTCATCAATCGCCACCGCCTCGATCAGCATGCTGTATGCATCCTCGACCGTCGCCGGCGTCATCACCACCAACCCCGGATACAGCGCATACAAACCCTCCAGACACTGGCTGTGAAACGGCCCGCTCCCCGTCGTCCCGCCCGACGGCAGTCGGATTGTGATCGGACACGGCACCCCCGTCCGCCAGTAAAACGCCGATGCGTGATTCACAATCTGGTTGAAACCCACCGTCGAAAAATCCGCAAACTGCATCTCGATGATTGGCCGCATCCCCTCGATCGCGGCGCCAATCGCCGATCCCACCATGGCATCCTCGCTGATCGGCGCATCCAGCACCCGGCCCGGAAATTCCACCGCCAGATTCTTCGTTGCCTTGAACGCGCCCCCAAACGCCCCGACATCCTGCCCGTAAATGTACACCCGCGGATCATCCCGCAGCGCCCGTGCCTGCGCCTCCCGTATCGCCTCCAGATACGTGATGCTCATGCTGCAGCCACCTTTCCCGCCGCCGCCAGCGCCGGTTCATTCCAGAAGCCATCCTGCAAACGTTTCGTCGCCAATGCGCACCAGGTCTCCCGGAAGGGATCGGGCGTTGGCTCCCGCTGCACCGTGTTCACCGCCACCTCGACCCGCTCCACCGCCTCCGCCCGCCAGCCTTCCAGCTCCGCCTCGCTCGCCCAGCCCTCCGCCAAAATCCGCTCCGCCGCCACCTTCACGCAATCCCTCCCGAGCGGCGACTGCCGCAACCGCGCCGCGATGTAACTCGCATCATCGTGTTCCCCATGCCCGCACAGGCGGAGCAACTGCGCCACCACCAGTTGCGGCCCCGCCCCCGCCCGCGCCGTGTCCACCGCCCGCCCCACCACCTCCAGGCACGCCGCCGCATCTGTTCCGTCGAGCTTCCAACCGCCCACCCCGTAACCCACCGCCCGGTCCACCAGCGACGCGCATGCAAACTGGCGCGACGTCGGCGTCGAGTAGGCGTATTGATTGTCCGCCACCACCAGTACCAGCGGCAACTTCTCCACCGCCGCCTGGTTCAACGCCTCATGAAACGCCCCGGTCGAGGTCGCCCCTTCCCCGATGCACGCGGCGCCAACCCCCATCGGCACCCCCTTCTGCCGCCGCGCCAGCAGCATCCCGTTAACCACCGAAATCATCGCCCCCAGATGGCTCAGCATCGGCAGATAACCATCCCGCGGACGCCCCCGATGCACGTTGCCATCCCGCCCCCGCATCGGCCCCAAGGCCGACCCAAGATAAGTCTGCGCTGCCTCCTCCAAAGTCTCCCCAAACGCCAGCCTGCCCGCTCCGTCGCGGATCAATGGTGCGAACACGTCCCCCCGCCGCAATGACATCCCCACCGCCGCACTCAATGCCTCCTGCCCCCGCCCCAGATAAACCCCGCCGTGAATCTTCCCCGCCCGATACAACGCGGCAAATTTCTCATCCAACCCACGCGCCAGCACCATCCATCGGTACGCGGATAGCATCCTTTCCCGCAGTGTTGACACCACGGATGAAACCTCCACGTCCGCACCGGATTGAACCATGCGTTGAAATTATTCCGTCTTGCGCCAGCCGCGCAATCGTTTCTTTCCCGCCACCCCCCGTTCTACCCCTTCCCCCGTCGCAGCCCCTTCACCCCCCGCCCATACCCCACCCGCACCAGCACATCCCCCCGCCGAACTCCGTCGCGGGTCTCCTCAATGCCCAACCCGACGCACAGCCCCGTCCGGCCCCGCAGCAGCAGATCCGCCTCCGGCAACGTCTGGAGCAGTTCCTCCAGCATCT
>CAZUUP010000831.1:0-2135 GCA_964623105.1 uncultured Akkermansia sp. | reverse complement strand
GCCCCACTCCCCACTCGCAACACCACCAACAACAACGCCACCCCCAAACACACCAAACCCACCGCGGCATTCACCTTCATCGAAACCTGCCCCGGCCAAAAAGTTTTGCCCGCCTCCCTCCCCGTCAGCCACCACACCAACACCACCGCCCCGATCAACACCCCCACCACCCCGCACCCCACCACCAACCGATGCAACTCCGTCCGAATCCACGGCAGCCACGGCCGCAACCGCTTCACGCCACCATTCATGCCGCCTCCCGGCTGCACCCCGCTCCCACCACCACCCCGCCATGTCTTCGCTGTTTCCATGCCCAAGCCACCTCTACCTTCAGCACCTCGCCACCCGGAAGCGCCGCGAGATTAGTCATTCCACAGACTAATACAATCAATTATTAATGAATTTTTCCTCCCCGTTCACCCCGCTCCCCCTTCTTCCCTATCCCCGCCGCGCCGTCACGCCCCCCAGCAATTCCGCAATCCCCTCCGGCGGCAACACATGCAATGCCGCATTCAACCGCACCGCTTCCCCCGGCATCCCATGAATCAACGACGACTGCCGGTCCTGCGCCACCGTCAACGCCCCCAACTCCCGCAACATCCGCAACTCCTCCGCCCCGTCCCGCCCCATCCCCGTCAACAACACCGCCGCCACCGACCGACCGTACGCCGCCGCCACCGACCGAAACAAATACGACACCGCCGGCTTCATTCCATTCTCCGGCGGACCATCCCCCCGGGTCGTCCGCCCCTCCCGCGTCACCCCCAAATGCCACCCATCTGGTCCCAAATACGCCACCCCCGGTAACAACAACTCCCCCACCCCGGGCACCCGCACCGGAAAACCCGTCGTCTTCTCCAACCACTCCGCCATCCCCGGCAAAAACCCCGGCGCAATATGCTGCACAATCACCACCGGCACCGCCAACGTCTTTGGCAACCGCCCCAAAATCGTCTGCAACACCGGCGGCCCACCGGTCGAAACCCCCATCGCAATCAACCGCACACCACTTCCCTCCCCGCCATCACCCATTCCAACTCTGCCACCCGTCACCCCAACCCCCGGACTCACCCCCTCCAACCCCGCGCGCCGCGCCAGCCTCCGCACAATCTTCACCTCCGACATCAACTTCACCGTCTCAATCATCCGCCGCGTCAACTCCGCATGCTCCGGATGCCCCGGACCCCGCGGCTTCGCCATCAACGCCACCGCCCCCGCCTCCATCGTCCGGAAATTCGCCGCCACCTCCTTCGCATCATAACTCGCACTCACCGCCACCACCGGCACCGGCTCCAGCTCCATGATCCGCCGCGTCGCCTCCACCCCGTCCATCCGCGGCATCTGCAAATCCATCACCACCACATCCGGCCGGTGCCGCACCACAAACTCCACCGCCGCCACCCCGTCCGCCGCCGTCCCCACCACCTCCAGCGCCGGATCCGTCCGCAACTCATGCACCAACAATTCCTCCGCCACCTTGGAGTCATCCACCACCAACACCCGGATCACTTTCTTCTTCATATCCCTCAAATCAGCCGTGCCAGAACCTCCAGCAAATTCCCCTGGTCAAAACTCGACTTCACAATGTACGCACTCGCCCCCACCTCCACCCCCCGCTCCCGATCCTCCCGCGACCCGCGCGCCGTCACCAACACCACCGGCAACCGCCCCCGCGCTTCGTCCCCGCGAACCTTCGCCGTCAATTCAAAACCCGTCAGCCGCGGCATGTCCACATCCGAAACCACCGCATCAAACCGCCCCTGCAACAACTGATTCCACGCATCCTGTCCATCCACCGCCGTCACCACCCGATACCCCCCCGACTCCAATATGTTCTTCAGCAACATCCGCGACGTGATCGAATCCTCCGCCAGCAACACCGCCTTCTTCTCCGCCCGCCCCGTCCCCTCTCCCCCCGCTCCACCCGCTCCACCCGTCACCCCGCCCCGCCGCCCACCCGCCAGCAAATCCTCCACCCGCAACACCGGCACCAACCGCCCCGAACCCAACACCGTCGCCCCCGCCACGTTTCGCACCCGCACCAGCGGATATCCCAACTTCTTCACCAACACCTCCTGCTCCCCCCCCCCCCCCCCCCCCCCCCACCCCCCCCCCCCCCCCCCCCCCCCCCCCCC
>CAZUUP010000830.1:0-2142 GCA_964623105.1 uncultured Akkermansia sp. | reverse complement strand
CGGAAATGCCGGCGATCGCTCCGCGCCCAGGAGGCGGCTCGCTCGCCGCCGCGAAACTGCGCGGACAAAAAATTGTCCTCACCGACGTCGGCGGCGGTGGCGCCTGCTGGAGCACCTATCTTCGCAAACTCCACCGCACCCTCGACCTCAATCGCCGCGCCCACGGCCTCGCACTCCTTTCCCGTCATGCCGCGCGCTTCTTCCATGACTGGCCCCAACCCCGGACCCTTCTCTACGGCGGCGTGAACCTCGCCGAGTTCGCCCCCGCCACCGAACCGCCCCACGGCTACGCCCTCTTCGTTGGCCGCCTCCTCCCGCACAAAGGCGTCCTCGAACTCATCAACGCCCTCGGCCCCGACACCCCGCTCCACGTCGTCGGCCGGCCCTACGACGACGCCTACGCGAAACAACTCCAGCGCGCCGCCTCCGGCAAAGATGTCCTCTTCATCTTCAACGCCGACGATGCCGAACTCCGCCGCCAATACGCCGGCGCCAACGTCGTCCTCCAGCCCTCCCTCCCCAACTTCAATCCCGACGACGACAAATCCGAACTCCTCGGCCTCGTCACCCTCGAAGCCATGGCCTGCGCCAAACCCGTCATCGTCACCCAGACCGCCAGCCTCCCCGAACTCGTCCTCGATTCCGAAACCGGCTTCATCGTCCCGCCGCACCACGCCGAAACCCTTCGCGCCCGCGTCGAACTTTTCCTGCAACAACCCGCCCTCACCCAAAGCATGGGCGCCGCCGCCCGCCGCCACATCGAACAAAACTTCACCTGGGAAAAAGTCGCCCGCCGCGGCCTCGAATTCTACCGCTCCCTTGACCCTCACCCCGCCGCTCCCTAGCGTCCCTGCACCCACTCACCCCGCACCACCATGCCAAACGTTCCTAAGATCCAGCCCCAACCCTTCCCATTCCCCTGCCCCAAATTCCCCTGCCAAATCCCTGCTCTCATGTCCGCCACCGTCCGCTCCGATGAACCCTGACATGCCCTTCGCGCGCCTCCAGCGGGTCTGCCAACGCCGGCTCCTCCTGCCGCTGCTCAAGCGCTTCCACCCCGTCGTCGCAGCCCGCGTCGGCCCGTGGACCCTGCGCGTCGATCTGCGCGACGACATCATCGGCTACCTCCTTTACACCACCGGCGAATACGAGAGCCACGTCCAGCGCCTCTTCAATGCCATGGAACTCTCCGGCGCGACCTGCATCGACGTCGGAGCGAACCTCGGCCTCCACACCCTCGCCCTGCGCGACTGCGTCGGCCCCCGCGGACGCGTCATCGCCTTCGAGCCCGAGCCGCACAACTTCGAACTTCTCACCGAAAACCTTCGCACCAACGGCCCGTCGCCCCAAGTCACCACCCACCGCCAAGCCGTCGGCGCCGCCCCCGGCACCTGCCGCCTCGCCGTGCATCCCACCAACTTCGGCGACCACCGCGTCACCACCGCCTCGGCGGGCAGCGCCGCCACCAACGGCTCCGCTTCCACCACTGTCGAAGTCCCCATCGTTCGCCTCGACGACACCCTCGCCGACCTCCCGGTCGGCGCAATCCGCCTCATCAAAATCGATGTCCAAGGCTTTGAGATGAGCGTCCTCGCCGGCCTGACCCGCACGCTCGACCGCCACCCCGACGCGCTGCTCATGGTCGAAGTTTTCCCCGAAGCCCTGCGCGCCGCCGGTTCCTCCGGCACCGCCCTCGTCGCTCGCCTCGCCGAACTCGGCCTCACCGGCTGGGAATTTCACGAACACCGCCTTCTCCCCATCGCCCCCGCCTGGGCCTACGACCTCCTCGAAGACGGCAAAGACGTGAACCTCATCCTCGGTCGCAACGCCGAAAAACTTCGCACCGTCATGGCCCGCTGGTGGGGCCGTCCCCTCCCCCTCCCGACCCGCGGATGACCCGGAGAAAATCCAGCAGGTACCGCGCAACCACGCACAAACCCCGATGAACACGGATGAAAATCTAACTCGAATCAGACTTCGCGAGAGTTCGCGCCGTCCGCACCGGGGCCTCCGGCTCCCTCTCCTCCGTTCAAAACGGAGGAGAGGGTCGGGGAGAGGAGGCGCTCCGCAAAGTTGGGCCGCGCGCAAGTGTGAAGCACCCCTCTCCCCGACCCTCTCCCCGTTCGTGCCTCACGGGGCGAG
>CAZUUP010000829.1:0-2145 GCA_964623105.1 uncultured Akkermansia sp. | reverse complement strand
GACGGGTTTTGCGGTGCCTCCGCCGGGAAGAATTTCAACACAGGGTCGTCGAGGCTCAATTTGCCCTCCTCAACCGCCAGGCCGACGGCCGTCGCGTTGAAGCTCTTGCTAAGGGACCACAGGATGTGGGGTTTTTCCGCCGCCTCGGGTTTCCACCATCCCTCCGCGATGACGTGGCCGTGCCGCACCAGCATGAAGCTGTGCAGCGTGTTGATCGTTTTGTCGGCCGCCTCGACGTAGGCACGGATCATGGCCGAAGAAACGCCCTGCTCCTCCGGGGAACTGCGCGGCAGCGGCGCGACGGCCGCCGACACCCGGTCGGCGAGAACAATGAACGAAAGGACCAAAACAACCCGTCGCAGGCAGGTCTGGACGGCGAATTGGAGGCAACGGCGGGACTCAAGTGCATGCATATAGTTTCGACGCCGCCAGTTGGGCGGACGTTCGGATGCTGGCGATCAATGGCGGGATTGTCAGCATTTCATGAGCATCCCGAGCACCCAACCTCAGCCATCCGCACCCAACGCGCTCTTCCAGCAGGCAGGGGGCTCTTTTATCCGAACCGCCGGCTCGGTGGATCATTTCGCCGCCATGTCGGGCAATTGGCCTGGCGCGTTCCGCAGGTTGCTTCTTCGTCCGGCGGCCAAGTGCCAGCGTGGGAAAACCTCCCGCCTCCGGCCACGGGGAACTGGCCAGTTGAAGTTGATAATTCCGTCCGCGGAAAAACCGCACACCACACGCCGCACGCCGGGAAATTGTCGCGCCACTGCGCCGACTCCCCCCGGTGCGGTCAGGGAACAATGCGCCGTTCGTCGCCAGCGGGCGCCTCGTTCAGCGCGCCCTGAGAAACGGTTCGCTGCGAACGACCTCCCGGATCAGCGCCTTCAGCCGGAAGTTTTCGCCCGCGGTCTTGTTGACTATGGCGTCAACCGCGAGGGAATCCGCCGGTGTGAGTTCGCGCGCCAACGCAAATCGCAGCAGGTGGCCGGTGAAAGCAGTGGCGAAACGGCGGTCCTCCTTGAGCAGCGATTGCTTGAACTCCACGATGCCGCTGAACGGGTGCTTTTTCAGAAACACCCCGCTCGGGTCCACCCGCCGCCCGTTCTCGTACTTGTCCCGCCAGCGGCCGGTAATGTCGAAATTCTCCATCGCAAAACCCAGCGGATCGAGCCGGGAGTGGCAGCCTGCGCAATCGGGGTTCTTCCGGTGCTCGGCGAATTGTTCCCGAATGGTCAACTCGCGCGCGGAATTGTCCTCCTTCAAAGGCGGCACGTTGTTCGGCGGCGGGGGCGGCGGATCGTTCAGAATCACTTCGATGATCCACGCACCGCGCGCGATGGGATGCGTGCGATCGGGTCCGGACGTCATGCTCGCCACGGCGGCGGTTGTGATGACGCCGCCATAACGGGGGTCGGTGACAGCCACGCGCTCAAAGATCCGCGAGCGCAGCTTGTTGAGCACCTCCCGGTCAAATCGCTGGGCCAGTTCCTTGCGCGCCTCCTCGGGATCCGAGTTCCGCGGGACCGCCTGCAACGCGCGTTCCGAGTCGGCCAACGTTTTCCTTAGCGCCGCCAGCCGCTCCAGCTCTTTCGGAGTCAATGCCCGCTCCAAATCCTCCTTCGCGAGAAAGCCGCCTCCGGCACTTGCGACCGCCACTTCGTCCGCCGTCAGAGCGCGATTGTAGAGACGCGCTTTCCCGAGGCTCACGGACAGGTGGCGGTTGCCCCCCGCAGGCAGATGGCGGACACCGAAGATCACCGAACTCTTCCCACCGGGGAAAGTTGCAGCTCCTTTGCGGAAGGGTTTGCCGTACGGGCTGCCATTACGGTACAGCGTCGTCGTCCCGTCCGCCGCATAAACCATCACAAGGTGAAGGTCCTGGAGCGGTGCGTCTTCGGGGACGGAATCGGGAAAATCCTCCGTGCGGGCAAAGCCGTTGCTGCCCGAGATCCAATGGCCCCGCTTTCGTTCGCCAAGAACGATGGTGTCAAAGAAATCTCCCGGTCCCTGAATCCCCATCAAACCGCCGCCGGACTGCCCGAGATCATGCACCCGGCACCAGACCTCCAGCGTCTTCGCCCGCAAGTCCACCGGGATTTTCTCGCTTTCGAGGAAAGCGTTTTTTTCGAGGACCAGCAGGCCGTC
>CAZUUP010000828.1:0-2151 GCA_964623105.1 uncultured Akkermansia sp. | reverse complement strand
ATGAAATCAAGGGGCAAACGCCGGTCGCTTCGTTCTTAACTGGACACCAGTGCGCAGCAACGCGTCCCTACCGGGGTGGGATTGGAATGGGTGTTCATAGCTTGCGGAAGAGATACCAGGCCGTCTGCGGCGTCAGCCGTTGCAACTCGCCCAGCGGGGTCACGTTGTTCATGCCCCCGAAAAAGATGGCTTCGCTCCCGGTCCAGACGCCGGTCGCCCCACTCCGGGCCTGGGGCGCGCCGGGATTGCTCAAGGCGCGCCATTTGTCCGTGGCCGGATCGTAGGCGGCTCCCGTGGCCGCTGCACCGGCACCGTTTTCGCCGCCAAAGATCACCATCTCGGCGCCGGTCCAGAGGGCGTTATGCAACGCGCGGGCCGTCGGCGCGTTCGAGGAAGAAATGAATGCCCAGGCATCGGTCGTGGGATTGTACGCCGCACCATCGGCCAGATAACCGCCCGCACCCAAACCGCCCCAGACAATCATGTTGGTCCCCGTCCACACCGCGGTGTGGCCACTCCGCGCCACGGGTGCCCCCGTCTGGGTTATGGCGGCCCAACTGACCGGAACGCCGCTGAAGCAAACCATCTGCCCTCCGGAGTTGAGGAATCCGCCGGTGCCATCGCCGCCCCAGATCAACGCCCGGGTGCCCGTCCAGACCACGCTGGCCCCTGCCCGCGCGGCGGGGGCGCCGGTCGCGGGCACGGTCGCCCAGACATTGTTGGTGGGAGAGTAATGCGCCCCGTCAGCCAACGCCCCGCTGGTAACATTATACCCACCCCAGATGGCCATGCGACTGCCCGTCCACACCGCGACGTGCCGGTGTCGGGGCGCGGGCGCCAATGTCGTCGCCATGCCCGCCCAAGTTTGACCGGCCACCGCGAACCGGCCGCCGTCCCCCAGATAGGTCGCGCCATCGAAACCGCCCCACACGAGCATCTCCAAACCCGTCCACACCGCCGTGTGCCGGCTCCGCCCGGACGGGGCATTCACGGTCGAAACCACCTGCCACGCATCCGCGTCCGGATTGTACCGCCCGCCCGCACCCGAGTAAGCTCCTCCCGCCAGCTTCCCGCCCCACACCATCATCTCCTGCCCCGTCCACACGGCGGTATGTTCAGCGCGGGGAGCCGGCATGCCAAGGCCGGTGCCATTTACCCACGCCGGCGCGGCGATTTTTGAGAAATTGCGATACCCCCGGGCCAGCAGCGCGGCATCCTGCGCGTCCGCGGAAACCACGGTCATCCCGGCCGGGGAAACGTTCTCCGTATAGGCCACGTTGGCCGGCAGCCGATTGCTCGCCAGCACGCCGCTCGTGATCTTCGAGGCATCCAGCGCGGGAATGCTCGCGCTGCTCAAGATCCCGCTCACCTTGGCCGCCGTCACCGATCCGTCCGCCACCGTCAGCGCGTAGATCGCCAGCGGCGTGTAGGCAATCGCCTGGCGTGGCGACAACACCTGATGAGCCAGCGCGCTGCCGTTGGTGCGCACTCCAATCTCCAGCCAGCGCGCCGCCCCATTGAACGCCCCTGCGCCGAAATCCAGATTCACCGCAAACACGCCACCCGTGACGCCCACCGGCGCGGCCGTCACCACCGGGCCAATCTGCAACCCCGCAGTCGCGGAATCCTGCAGCTTGAACTGGAAATCAAAGGCCCCATTGACGGCCGTACCGCCGACCGCAAGACGTCCTTGATAAATGAAGCCAGTGCCTTGGGCAAACACCCCAGCAGGAGCAGCAACCAACCCGGCAAGCGCAGTAAAACTGGATATTAAATGGCGCCAGATCATCGTAGTATCCTCCGACAAGCTCCCGGCAGGCAAAACACAGCCATCGAGAAGTGCGGCAATCGGAGGCGAAAATCGGCGGGTGGAAAGCCCAGTTTCTCAATGCCGAGGTTGATTTGGGCGAAGCTGGCCGAGGCATCGAACACCGACGCGACGACAGGCGCGGTCAGGACACGACGAAAGACATGGCAGGAGGGGCAAGTGGATCGCCGGAGCGGGTCAGGAACCGGGGAGAGGAAGAGACAAGAATACGCCCGTCGCATAAGAGCGGACTTCGATGGGCGGGCGCCGCAAGGGCGAAGAACTCGGGGCGACCCGAGGAAGGGGAGTGGAAACACCGCACGCCTTGCGTGACCGCAAGACCC
>CAZUUP010000827.1:0-2157 GCA_964623105.1 uncultured Akkermansia sp. | reverse complement strand
TTTCGGGCCTTCGCCGAGGCGGCGCTGCCATTCACCGACTATCTGTTCATTAACGAGATCGAGGCCGGGAAGCTCGTCGGCTCGGACCTGCGCGATGTGCCGGCAAGGAGCGAGGCGGCGCGGGCCTTGCTGAAAAAAGGCGTCGCACGTCAGATCGTCATTCATTTTGAAAAAGATGCCGTCGTGGCGGATGTCTCGGGCGAGGTGGTCATGCAGGGATCGCTGAAGCTGCCGCCGGACTTCATCGTCGGCGCGACCGGGGCCAGGGATCCCTTTGCCGCGGGTTATCTTTTCGGCATTCACGAAGCGATGCCGACGCAGGAGCGGCTTCGTCTCGCCATGTGCGCCGCCGCCGCCTGTCTGACGCATCCCACGCCGTCGATGGGACTGCGACCCATGGCCGACTGCCTGCGTTATGCCGACGAGTTTGGCTTTCGTGAGGGCTGACCGCGCGCGAGTGGGAAGCCGCGCATCACCACGCTTATTTTTTCAGGAGCAGCGATACCACCGCGAGCGACACACCCGCCAGGATGGCGATGAACCCAAAAATCATCTGCGCCGCCACGAACAAGGAAAACCGGACCGGCTGTTCGTCCCGTTGAAGGGTTCCGCTGTCCTCTGTATCGGCCACTCCGTTCGAGATGGATTTCCCGGCGGCGTGGACGAGGACGATGCCGATTACGACGAACAGCAATGCGAGGATGATGGGCGTGATCACGGGGTGGGAGACCGGGTTTCGGCGAATTGGCGACGCATCTCACATCAGGTGCCGCGCCAGGGCGATCTCGAGGTTTCGCCCGACCCCATCGCCCATGGATGACCAATTGCTGAAGGCGGATGCGTGGTGATACTCGCCGAGTTCCTGCTTGAGCGTTTCGACTTTTCCGGGCGGCTCGGCGGGGTTGTGTTTCATGCAGGCCAGCAGATACTGATAGGAAATTGCTTTCTGGACGCTCCGCGGTTCGATCGCAGCCGTCGTCACCGACACCACCGCGCCCGCGCCATTGCGCGAGAAGTTCGCGCTCGCGCTTGCCGGGGCAAAGTCCATCGACGCCATCGCCACCGCGGTCAACAGCGCGCCACGCCGCCTGCAGCAATCGCTCGCAACGGTCCTCGCGAGTTCCCGCGAGGGCGGCGAGCTGCTCCTCAGGGCAATCGCGGACGGCAAGGCGCCCGCGCTGCTGCTCCGCGACAAGCCGCTCGCGGATCGGCTCCAGGCCGCAAGAATTCCGGACCTCGACGTCCGCGTCGCCAGGCTCACTGCGAATCTGCCGCCCGCAAATGCCGGGATTGACAGGCTGATCTCCCCGCGCGCCGCGGCCTTCGATCCCGCGAAGGCGAGCGCCGCGCGCGGTGCCGGTGTGTTCGCGCGCAACTGCGCCGTCTGCCAGGTCATCGAAGGCAAGGGCGGCATGCTCGGCCCGCAACTCGATGACATCAGCGGACGCGGACCGGACGGCCTCCCGGAGGACATCCTCGACCCGGATCGAAACGTCGATCGCACGCTCAGGATGACGGTGGTCACATTGAAGAACGACTCCGTCGCCGGCGGCCGATTTCGTCGCGAGCAGGGCGCCGAACTCGTGTTCGCCGACGCCACCGCCCGGGAGACGCGGATCGCAAAGGAGGACATCACCGACCGCAAGGAAACTGAGACTTCGCTCATGCCCCCCATCTTCGGCGAATCAATCACCCCCGTCGAGATGAACGACCTCCTTGCCTTCCTGCTCGGCAAACGGGCGGCGAATCAGCCGCGGGCCTGTCGTGCGCGAAACCTGTCAATGGTCTGCTAGCCACCGCCGCCCTGTCCCGCTCCGTCTCCCTCGTTATCGCTTTTGCCGTCGCTCGCCTACCTTTCCGAGTTCCGCGAGAAGATCCCGAACACCACGCAGAAAATTCCGAGCGCCTCGCTTCCGAGCCCTTTGCTGATCTTGCCTGAGTACAGTTGGAATCCGCCGCAGGCGGAGATGAGAATTCCGACGATGAGAAAATGCCACCATTTCCAGTTATTGCGGGTCAAAGGGTTAACTGATAGGCCATTGCTTTCTGGACGCTCCGCGGCTCAGGGAGAATTGCTTTTGCGCCGGGTTTATTACGCACGGTTTTCTGCCGCCGTGAGCAGGTGTCAAGCGCACCTATCCGGCTTTTCCGCTGGCC
>CAZUUP010000826.1:0-2158 GCA_964623105.1 uncultured Akkermansia sp. | reverse complement strand
GGCTCCACCCCCGGACGCACCAGCAGCCAGCCCCCCTTCCCCCGCATCAACGTCTGCAACGTCCGCTCCATCCCACCCTCCCACGCAAACTCCGACACCTCCGTCCACTCCGTCCCGAACGACCGCGCCACCCGCGCCCCGATGTCCGCCAACGTCCCCGCGCACGGCACCGCCCGCCGGAAACTGCTCCGCCGGTTGAAGTCCAGATAGCTCCGCGTCTCCTCGACGTAACACACCGCGTGCAGATACCCCGGCATCCGCACCTCCACCAGATGCGGCGTGTAGCCGCGCACCCGCAGCACATCCGCCGCCAGCGTGGCAAAGTCATCGCAATCCCCGGCGCGCCGCTCCAGGAACTTCCGCGGCGGCTGCACCTCCGCCCGCAGCTCGAATTTGAACTGCGAGAACTTCGCCGCCAGCCGCTCCGGCGTCAGGTGCGGATCATTCTGCAACTCCTCGATCGTCAGCGCCCGCAGCCCCGGCGCGAGTGCCAGCAACGCGAGCACGAGCAGCCACCCGGGCAACGCCGACCGCCCACCGCGCGGACGGCCATGCCGCGCAGACCGCACCCGCGGCGCCGGCTGCTCGTGGACGCGAGTTTCGTTGGAGACACCCAGGTTCTCGCTCCCCACCGTGGCGGGAGCGCCGTTAAACGCTGAATTTTTCATAGGTCCGCTTTCCATTTTCACTGTCGTTTTCGTGCAGCGGTTCTGGGCCCCGGCCAGGACCCGGCGTCTCGCGAACGCCGCCTCGAACCGCCAAACTTTTTCGAAGCGTCACCACTTTGATTTGGTTCTCGGCGGCGGTCCGCCGGTCGGTTTGTCTGAAATTCACCGACAAGCGCGCCGACAGGCGCGGATGGATGGGAAATGGGGAATCGGCGGCGAGTGACTGCGCTGCGTCCACCCCGGCGGGCGCATCGCAGTCTATTGCCCATGGCTTGGTTCCTCGTGCCAGCCCGGAGGGCGGAGGAAAATAGCCCAGCACTTCAGTGCTGGGTCCGCGCCGGTAGCAGCCCAAGTCCCGTCAGGGACGAAAGAATCCGTGCGCCGTCCCACCTCTTTCGTCCCCGCCGGGACTGACCGGTTTTCCGGATCACGACCCCAGCACTGAAGTGCTGGGCTATTCTCGGTCGTCCCTGCGGGACCGCGGTCATGCGCGCTGATCTTTGCGGGAAACTGAGCAGCGCGCCGTCCCCGCCGCCCTCCTCCTTCTCCTTGTCACACGTCCACCCGCCGCCCTACCTTCCCCGTGACACCACGCCCATGAATCCCGCCACGCCAACCACCCCGCCCACCCCCCGGGTCACCCTCACCTTCCAACTCGACCCCGTGAAACTCGTCGCCACCCGCGTCGAGACGGCCGGTGCCTATGGGGAGCCCGACGACCAGGGTTGGAAGAAACAGTTTCTCACCTCCAACCTCCCCGGCCGCACCCTCGAGCGGCCGTTGGACTGGAGCGACCCCACCGATCCATCCGCCAAACCGCAGGCTTTCAAGTCGCTGGTTCTTGCGCTGGTTCGTCTGAAATACATCCTCGACCACCACGCCGATCATCCCGGAACGCACCCGCTTCTCCGCGGTAAACCCGGCAGTCCCGCCGCCATGCTCAAGGGCGTGCTCGACCGCAGCGATCCCGACGCCCTCGAGTGGCTGCGTGATTTCTGCGGGTATGTCAAAGCGGGTGCCAAAGCCACGTTCACCCTCGACTCTTGGTTCTCGAGCGAGAAAACCAATCCTGGCGACAAGAACGACACTTCCCTGGATATCTGCGGCGATACCTCCCTGATCCTCTCCACGAACCTCCTCATCGCCATCCACGATTCAAAGGGGTCCGCTGCTTCCCCCGTCACCGCCAACCCCGAGCAACTTCTTCTCATCGCCGACGCCCTCGCCAAACTCGCCAAGTGGGGTTCGCCCGACACGTTGCCCTTTCCGCCGAAGCTCCCGCCCCCACCACCACCTCCACCGCCTCTCCCGCCTCCTCCGCCCCCACCTCCGCCCCCACCTCCGCCGCCTCCACCCCCACCGCCGGGCCGCGCCCGCTACCTCCAACAACTCCGCAAACACTGCCTCGCCCTCCCGCTCTCCGCCCTGGGCGACGACGGTCATGCGACCACCTCGGTTACTCTCAACGAAGTTTACATCGCCATCGACAC
>CAZUUP010000825.1:0-2160 GCA_964623105.1 uncultured Akkermansia sp. | reverse complement strand
CTTTGGGACGGCAAGGAATCGGTCGCCGATTACGCCAGGCGCGCGGGCATCAAGGACGTGCAGATGGAGTTGGACCTCGGCTCCGGCGTCGCGATGAAGGTGACCCTGATCCCCGCGGGCAAGTTCGTCATGGGCGCGGTCGTCGAGAGACGCGAGGGCGCAGCGTATTGGCAGACACCGCATCGCGAGGTGACGATCAGCAAGCCGTATTATATGGGCATGCATGAGGTGACGCAGGAGCAGTTCGGGCAGATCATGGGCGCCGACCCCAAACGCGCTCGCAGATACGAAGAGGCCAACGCCCGTGACAAAGAGAAACCAAGGTGGCTGACGGGCAAGACGCATCCCGAAGCGTTGCTGCCATGGAATGAAGCCGCGCAGTTCTGCGAGAAGGTCTCGGCCAGGACCGACAGGCAGGTCTGGCTGCCCACCGAGGCGCAGTGGGAATACGCCTGCCGGGCGGGGAGCACGACGCGGTTTTACTGGGGAGACGAGCCTGCCGCGGTGCATCAGTTCGAAAACTTCACCCGAATCTTTCAGGGTGAGACTCTGGAAACCGCCAAGGACGCCGGCGGCTTCCGCACGACGGCACCCGTGGGGTCATTCAAACCCAACCCTTTCGGTCTTTATGACATGCTCGGCAATGTTTCCGAGTGGTGCCACGACTGGTTCACGGGCAATTACATCGGCGCTCCCACGCTGGACCCGGTCGGGCCGGGTTTCAGCCCGCCAGTGCCCCTTGCTGGTCCGATGCATGTCGCGCGCGGCAAGAATTTCAGCGATGTGTGGGACTGGCCTAACATCATCAACCGGCCCCAGCACTGGGGCACCCCGACTTGCGGCTTCCGCGTCGTCGTGGCCGTGAAATCCACCACCGGCACGGCACCGGGGGCCGTGGCTTCGTGGGCCTTGGGCAAGGGCGGGCATCTCCTCAAGGCGCCGGCCGCGTCCGATTCCACAACGGCGAAGGTCGAAAATCCCTCCAAGGCCCCGGCGGATCTGAAACTGCGGGTGCCGCCGGGCTGCCGCGCGGCGTCCGGCACGCAGGCCGAGTCCTACACGAAGTCTGGCTGGGCACAGGTGATCGTCCACGAGGCCACCGGCATGGAGTTGGTTTACATCCCGGCGGGGAGTTTTCTCATGGGCAGCCCGGCCGATACGACACGTGCCCTGCAGGAAACGGAGCGGGGTTGGCTGGCCCGGTTCGAGAAGCCGCACCAGGTGACGTTGACCAAGGGATTTTACATGGCCAGGCATGAGGTGACGCAGGCGCAGTGGGAAAAAGTGATGGGCTCCAATCCGTCGCTCTTCAAGAACGCGGGCCCGAACGCGCCGGTGGATTCGGTGTCATGGGATGACTGCCAGACCTTCGCCACGAAGGCCGGTGGCGGACTGCGCCTCCCGACCGAAGCAGAGTGGGAATACGCCTGCCGCGCGGGGACTCAAGACCCGTATGCCGGGGATCTCGCTGAAACAGGTTGGTATGACGGCAACAGCGATGGCACCACGCATCCCGTCGGTTTGAAGAAGCCGAACGCCTGGGGGCTTTACGACATGCACGGCAATGTGCGGGAGTGGTGCCAGGACGTTTCGTCCAACGAATACCCGAAAGAAGACGCGACGGATCCGACCGGGCCGGCGAAGGGGGATGAGAGCCGGATCCTGCGCGGCGGCAGTTGGGCCGACTATGCCTTCTATTGCCGCTCGGCGGCCCGTGGCTGGTCGCATCCGAAGTTGTTCGCAATCCTGTCCGGTAAGAAGAACGTCTGGGAGGATGCCCAGACGCCCCGCGATGGATACGGCATGCTGGCGCTGCGCCCGGATTTTGGCTGTCGCTTTGTGATCGATGCAACCGGTGCTCCTTGAGCGCCCTTTTCTGACCCCAAAAGCGTCTGACCATTCGCGAAATGCGCCGCCAAGGTGCGGCGCGAAGCTGGCGGAAATGAAACCGAACGATCCGGCGATCTTCAACGAAGCAGCCATTGCCCTGCGCTGGCTCCAGCCGATTCCCCGGGAATTGAACCGCACGGATTCGAGTCTGAAGCAGTTCATTGCGATCAGCAATCGCTGGGCAATGAGTCGAAGCGTGTGACGTGATCACGTCACATGACAATTCGCCGCCCTTTTGGCATGATTGCAACATGAACTTGAACCGACTTC
>CAZUUP010000824.1:0-2164 GCA_964623105.1 uncultured Akkermansia sp. | reverse complement strand
CACCTCTTCCCCGGCCTCATCCTGCCCACCAGCTCCCTCGGCCTCATCGAAATTGCCGGCGTGCGCTCCACCCTTGATGTCGCCGAAGTCGGCGGCTACACCCCCGAAGTCGCCGCGTGGCAGGCCGTCAACCCCGACTCCGAACTCATCCCCGTCACCCGCGCCAACGGCATCACCCACGCCCTCGTCCTGCCCCAGGGCGGCACCATCAGCGGCAACTCCGGCGTCATCACCCTCGCCGGCTGGACCCCCGAGCAGATGACCATCAAACGCCCCGCCGCCATGCACCTCTTCTGGCCCAGCCTCGCCCTCGACACCACGCCGCGCGAACTCGCCCACGACAAAGCCAAATGGAAATCCCCCGACGACCAGGCCAAAGACCGCCCCAAAAAACAAAAGGAACTCGACGACTTCATCGCCGAAGCCCGCGCCTACGCCCAAGCCAAAGCCGCCGCGAAAACAAAACCCGGCACCAACGCGCCCCCCGCCACCACGGCCGCCCCCTTCACCATCATCCCCGCGTGGGAAGCCATGCTCCCCGTCCTCAGCGGACAACTCCCCGTCATGGTCCACGCCGAAGACGTGCGCCAGATCAAAGCCGCCCTCCGCTGGGCCGAAACCAACCAGTTCAAAATCATCCTCGCCGGCTGCCTCGACGCCTGGCGCATCGCCGACCAGATCGCCAAACAACGCGTCCCCGTCATCTTCGAACACACCTTCACCCAGCCCACGCGCGACACCGACCCCTACGACGCCCAATTCCGCGCCGCCTCGCTCCTGCACAAAGCCGGCGTGCAATTCGCCTTCAGCGAAGGCCCCGGAGCTTGGCCCGCCACCCGCGCCCGCAACCTCCCCTTCGCCGCCGCGCAGTCCGTCGCCTTCGGCCTCCCCGAAGCCGAAGCCCTCAAAGCCATCACGTTAAATCCCGCCCGCATCCTCGGCCTCGCCGACCGCCTCGGCTCCCTCGAGACCGGCAAAGACGCCACCTTCATCGCCACCACCGGCCACATCCTCGACCTCCGCACCCAGGTCAAACGCCTCTGGATCGACGGCAAAGAAGTCACCCTCGAATCCCGCCACACCCGCCTCTACGACAAATACCGCAACCGCCCCAAACCCACCGGCCAGTAAACCTCACCCCGATCCCCCGCGTCGCCGGCAATCCGCGGTGTCCTCACCACGCCATACGGTGAGACGTTTGACACGAAGGTGGGACCGTCGCCACCCCGCTTAAATCCGCCCCCATTCGAACTCGGATCTAATCCTTCGCCATCATCACAATTGGAACGCCCCAATTCCCAAGTCGGCGGGCGAGGCCGTCGGACTGGCCGCCAGGGGTGATGTGGGCGAAGCAGACTTCGTCAGCGAGGGCGGCGACGAGGGCGTTGCGGCGGGTGGCGAGTTGGGTGGTGACGCGCTTTGCGGCGGCAGTGAAGCCGGAGAGGATGAGCAGGCGTCCGTCCGCCAGCGGGGTCTGCCACGCGGCGGGGATGCGCGTGGGCAGGGCGCGCGCCGGGCAGAGGATGATGGGCGGCGTGCCGCGCAGCAGGATGCGCAGGCACTCTTGCTCCACTGGCGAATGGAAGCCGCTGATGATGCAGCGTCCGGCGTCGCGCCAGCGGGCGGCCTGGTCGTAGGCGGACAAAATGACGTGGCCGGGGCAGCGGGCGGAGCAGAAGAGCGCGGTCTTGGGCAATGCCAGCAGGTCGAGGTTGCCGAGGGTGGTCAGATGCGCGGGCGCGGCGTCGCCCAGTCGTGCCGAAAGCCGGACTGGCCAGCGCGCGTCAGCGGGGATGATTCGAGTTGGAGCGATGCCATTCATCTTCCACCGGTGCCGCTGGGGACTGCTATCCGAGGTGCGAAATGTCGAGGTCGCCCCAATGCTGCTTCAAGTATTCCGCCACCAAGCGGCGATGGCAGTGATGCGGCTTGTCCTCGCTGCAGAGCAGGCAGCCTTCCGCCACGACTTCCTTGGGGATTCGCTCTTCAATCTTCCGCTTGGCCATGAGGTCGAGGAATCGCTTTTCATAGGTGTCCCAGTCGCCCTTCAGCTTCTTGTATTCGTCCAGCATCTCCTGAGTCGGGGCCAGGTCGGGCGTATGCACGTAATCCATGCCGCACACTTCCTTCAGGAAAAACGCGAGGTCGTCCCGCTTGGCGAAAC
>CAZUUP010000823.1:0-2176 GCA_964623105.1 uncultured Akkermansia sp. | reverse complement strand
AACGCCATCCCCCGCTTCCCGGGCGCGTAGGTGACCCCGCCGACGTTCAACCCGTGATTGCTTCCCACCGAATCGTTTGCGTTACCATCCCCTTTCCACCACGCGATCATGTTCGGCGGGATCGTGCAGGAACCATTTGCCGCCGGCCGCGCCTCGCTCCCCGGATTCCGAAGCAGAAAATCAATCTCCGGGTCGGTCAACGCCCGATCATATATCTGCACGTCGTCAATCAACCCGTTGAAAAGCGCCGTCGGCAACATCCCGACATTCTGCCCGCCAACGATAAACGCCCCGGCATTAGGACTGAACGCCTGCGTCGGCTTCGAGTCCTCCGCCGGCGCCCCATCCACATAAATCCGCTTCGTCCCGCCGACCTGCACTACCACTACGATCTGGTGCCAGTTCCCATCGTTCACCGTCGACGTCGAGACCGGCGTTTCAGCCGGCGTGATCGCCGCCACACCAAATCCGCCTTGAAAAAACGCTGCCAAATTCGGCGAAACCAGTCCGGTGTTGGGATTCAAAACCACGAAATACCCATTGCGCGTCCCCGCCACATGTTTCCCCACCACCACCATATTATCCGTGACATCACCCGGCGCCGTCTTCACCCACGCCACAATCGAATGATCCCCGTTCGTCAGGCTCAGGACATTGCCCATGTTCACCAACCCATTCGCCGCCTTGTCCAGGCTGATGGCATTCCCGGAAATGCCACCCGGCACGAACATCGCCCCCGACACCGAAAGCGCGCCGTGATTGGTCCCCGCACTGTCAAACGCCGTCGGGCCGCTTGGCTCGTCGAATTTCCAATGCGCAACCGGCCCCGCCTGTCCGCGCACTTGCGGCGCGGTCGCCAATCCCAGCAGCATTCCAAACACCGCCAAAACCATCGGCAAGGGAGATCGCCGGAATGCAGCAGGGGAGATCATAAGCAGTGATTTCAAACTCGGTTGACGCGTCTTCGTCTTCGGGAATTACTTCCCCCGACGTTGCCGCACTCCGCCGAGAAAAGTCAAACCCGGTAAATACCTGAGCAAACCCACCCGCCAACCAGTCACGACCCACCCGCCACCCCCCGCCGTCTCGTCCCAAAATCTCCTCCATTCCCCAACCCAGAACTCCCCGCCGAATACTCCCCCACCGACCCACGTCAGTAACCCGCTCTCAAACTAAATCATCCAACCAATTCCATGAACCTCGCCCGCCTCTGCCTCACCGCCTCTCTGAGCGCATTTTTCGCTGCCGCCCTGCCGCTTCCCACCCACGCCGCCGACGCGCCGAAGAAGAATTTCGTCTCCATCAACCCCGCCGAAGTCGATGCTGACTACGCATTCCAGGGCGAATACTCGGGCACCCTCGATGCGAAGAAGACCGGCCTCCAGGTCATCGCCCAGGGCGGCGGAAAATTCCGCGCCGTGGTGCTCGCCGGCGGGTTACCGGGAGACGCTTGGCTGTTTCGGGAAATCACTAGCGCAGTTTCCGGCGGGCCCCGTGTCGGTCTTCCCGGCGACGGCGGAGAAAAAGGCAAGCGCGAGGAAGCCGATGGCGAACTGAAGGACGGCGTCGCCACCTTCAGCAGTCCGAAATGGAAAATCGCAGTCAAGGACGGCACCGCCACCGTCACGAGCGCCGACGGCAAAGCGCTCGGCGAACTCAAGCACCTCGTCCGCAAAAGCCCCACCCTCGGCATGGCCCCGCCCGCCGGTGCCGTCGTGCTCTTCGATGGCAAGAGCGCCGACGCCTTCCAAGGCGGCCGGCTCTCCCCCGACGGTCTCCTCATGGAAGGCTGCACCAGCAAACAGAAATTCCAGAGCCAGACCCTCCATGTCGAATTCATGCTGCCCTACATGCCCTACGCCCGTGGTCAGGGTCGCGGCAACAGCGGCGTTTACCTCCAGGGCCGCTTCGAAACCCAGGTCCTCGACTCCTTCGGCCTCCTCGGCAAGGACAACGAAACCGGCGGCATCTACAGCATCAAGTCCCCCGACGAAAACCTCTGCTTCCCGCCCCTCACCTGGCAGACCTACGACACCGAATTCACCGCCGCCGAATACGACGCCACCGGCAAGAAAACCAAAAACGCCCGCATGACCGTCCGCCTCAACGGCGTCGTCGTCCAGCAGGACGTCGAACTCCCCAAGACCACCACCGCCGCCCCCGTCAAGGAAGGCCC
>CAZUUP010000822.1:0-2183 GCA_964623105.1 uncultured Akkermansia sp. | reverse complement strand
AGGCTTCAAATCGCGATGCACCACCCCAGCCCCGTGGGCATATACCAGTGCATCACATAATTCTCGAAAAATAGGCCGCAGGAAATCCCACTTCAGAACCATGTCAGGGCTTCCCATCCTCACCGTTTCCAAGTTTACCCCTTTTACGAACTCCATCGAAATAAACGGCGGCTCGCCGGCATAAGCATGGAAATCGTAGATTCGGATGATGTTCGGGTGGCTCAATCGCCGACTTCTGCTCGTCTCCAGGCGCAAGGCCTCCAACGCGTTCCCTTCCCATCCAGAAGCCGCAGACAACAGCTTCAGTGCCACCGGCTCCCGCAACACCGAATCCGTCGCCAGCCAGACTTCTCCACCGCCGCCGCGGCCAATTTCTTTTAGCAGGGTGTACCTTCCTGAACCAAGTTTCAGCCCTGGATAAATTCCCGTGAGAATCTCCCGAGCGTCGTCACTCTCTTGGTTATTTGCGTCCATTGGATTTCTGTTTACGATTTCCGGGTTGAATTAAGGCAGCATTTGTTATCCCTTGCAACTGTCGGCCGGTTGTACTCAATGACACAAATTCCATTATGCGCCTTGTTTACACTTACCGGGGAGTCCGGAAACGCGCGGTGTTTTCCGGAAGCGAGGTCCTGATCGGACGCCCGTCCGAAACTGCCGACCCGGAACTCGACCTCACCCCCGACTTGAACGTCTCCCGCCGGCACGCGCGTCTGTGGGAAAGTGACGGGCACTTCTGGATTCAAGATTTGGGCAGTCGCGGCGGCACCTTCGTCAATGGGCTGCGCATCGCCGACCCGGTCGAGATCACGACGGAGGATGCGATTTCGCTTGGTGACACAATTCTCCAACTTGATCCAGGCCTTCCCGAGAATCCTTCTGCTCCAAATTCTGGCGACATCGAAGCGGGCAACTATATCTACAGCACCGGCACAGACAGTATCGCGATACCGCTGGACCCTCCCACACCCTTTCCCGACTCATTTGCGACGCGCCTCTCGGTCCTCGCTGACCTTCTCACGCTGATTCCCCGTCGCCAAACACTTGACGCCTTCGTCGGCGCGTTCCTGAGCAAGACCATGGCCGCGGTGCCCGATGCAGAGCGAAGCGCCCTTCTCCTGCTCGATCCGGAAACCAAACAATTGGTTCTCAAAGCTTACGTTTCCTCCACCGAACCTGCCGTAAGCGAAACGCTCTCCAGAAAAGCCCTCATTGAGCAACAGCCCTTCGTTTGGCGACGCATCATCGACCGCGCCCCTAGCAGTACCTCGCTGCTCATGACCACCAAGGCGGCCCTCTATGCCCCCATCGTATGGCGCGAGCGCACCCTCGGTGTCCTCTGTCTCGACAACAGCCTCCGTGACCTCGCGTTCACTGGCGAGGACCTAAGGCTCGTCACGGCCGCCGCCCAACTCGCAGCCTCGGCAATTGCCGCCCACGATTTCCAAGATCGTCTTCAGTTCAAATCGGCCTTTCACCAGCGCCTGCTCTATCAATTCTCTGCGGAAACCCTCGGCAACCTCGCCGCCAAAGCCCAAAGGGAAGCGCTCGTTCCCAACGCCGCCCGTTCCGAAATCACGCTGCTTGCCCTTAACCTCACCTCCCCGCAAAATACCCCCAGTCACATACTCCCCTACGGTGCTGTTGACTGGTGGCACGACCACTTCGACCTGGCAATCGATATCATCCACTCTTTCCACGGTACAGTTTACCGTGTCAGCGGCAGCTTACTCACCGCCGTTTTTTCCAGTCCCGAAACTGATCCCCACCAATATGAACACGCCCTGCGGGCCGCGCTCAGCCTCCGGGTTGACCTCGGCGCGCTCCAACGCCGTCTCACCGCGCAGGGCGAAACCCCGGGGGAATTTCGCATCGCCCTCCATTCTGGCCCCGCCCTCAATGGCCTGTTTGGGAGCACCCGGCGGTTGATCTTTCAAGTCTCGGGCGAGCCCATCACCACGGTCAATGCGCTTGCCGCCGCCGCCGGACCCAAGGAAATCCTCACCACTCGGGAAACCTTCCAGCACATCTACCCCCTCATCCAATCCCACCGCCTCACCATCACCCTAGATAACGCCACCCCGCTAGAAGTGTATCGGGTCAAAGGACTCCGCGACAAACTTTGACCCCCGCCCGGCAATCGCCGCCGCGAGGCACTTTGGGCAAAGACAATCTTGATCCAG
>CAZUUP010000821.1:0-2186 GCA_964623105.1 uncultured Akkermansia sp. | reverse complement strand
CCCCAAATGCCGGTCCAAAAACTCATACGCCACCTTCCGCGCATCCTCCGGAAACGAATGCGGCGCCTGCGGATAATACGCCTCCAACTTCCCCGCCGCGCCGTGCAACTCATACACACCCCGCGCCGCCGCCATCACCTCCCGCACCCCGCTCACATCAAAATCCGAGTCCTTCTCCGCCGCACACGCCAGGAACGGTCGCGGCGCAAATGCCGCCACCACCTCCGTGAAATCAAACGGCATCTTCGCCGCATCATTCCCGAATTCCGTCTTGATGCGCGGCATGTACACCTTCCCCGTCCAGCTCGGCATATCGTCCTTCCGAAACGTCGTGAACCCGCAACTCGACACAATCGCCCGCAACCGCGGCTCAAACACCGCCGTAAACATCGCATTGTGCCCGCCCAACGAATGCCCGATCACCCCGATCCGCCCCCCGTCCACCTCCGCCAGCGACTCCAGCAAATCCACCGCCCGCACATTGTCCCACACCGCCTTCATTGACCCGCTCGCATACCCGTGCCGCGCGTCAAAATCATACTTCGAATCCCCAAAACTCGGGTAATCCGGTGCCAGCGTTACATAACCCCGCTCCGCCAGATGCAACGCATACTGCTTCGGATTATCCACAATGCCCGCTGACTCCGCCTTCCCCAACCGCGTCGTCTGATGCAAACATAGCACCGCCGGACGCCGCGCCCCGGACGCCCCGGCCGGCAAGAATAGATACGCCCCCACCCGGTCCGTCGCATCACTCTGATACGTCAGCTTCCTCCGCACCAACCCGCCCGCCAGCTTCACCTCCTCCAAAACCTTCACGTCCAGCGCCACCCGCCGCGCCGGATTTGGCAACGGCCCCATCACCCGCTCCAGCGCCGCCACAATATGCCGCCGCCGCGCCGCCCACTCCTCCGCCGACTTCGCCACCACCCGCCCCCCTTTCACATCCCGCACCCCGAGCAGACCAAAATGATCCGAATACTCCGGCACCGCCGCTGCCGCCTCGAACCGGCCCACCGGATACCCCGCCGCATACGAAATCACGTACACCCCGTCCCGCGTCGCATACCGCACCTCATCCTGCCGTTCAAAATCCGTCGCCCCCTTGCGCACCATCGAATCCACCCCGCCCCCCCGCAGCCACTTCCCCGCCACGTGCAGCGGAATCTGCGTGCGATTTCCCAGCGCATGACCCGGCGTCGTAAACACCTTTCCATCCACCATATCCTTCGTCACCCACACCGGCACCACATCCAATCCCGCCCCCTGCATGTTCGCCACCATCTCCCGCCCATCCTCCAGGCAGGTCCGATCCTCCACCCCATGCACCGTCACCACCCGCGCCGTCGTCCCCAACCGCCGCATCTCCGCCAGATGCCCCGGATGCCCCACAAACCGGATCTCTTGCGCCCCCGCCGACAGGTAATTCGCGCTCGCCGCATCACGACTCCACCGCGCATTCAATCCCCCGGCCGCCGGCAAGTTATACGCCAGCGCGTCACTCAGCTTCTTCATCCCGCACATGTCCACCACACACGCGAACGTCCGCGGTGCCAGCTTGTTCGCCATCAACGTCACATTCCCGCCCCCTGACCCGCCCGTTGCGAAAATCCGCCCCCGCGCAAACGGCCGCCCGCTCCCCTCCAATTCATGAAACACCAGCCACAACGCCCGCAACGCATCCAACCCCTGCAACCACCCAAAGTCATACGGATCCGGCCCCTCGATCGAATCCTTCGCCCCGCTTTGCAAATAATTCACGCACAACCCCACCACGTTCAATTCCCGCGCCAGCGTCCCCGGATCAGCCGTCCCCGCGCAATCCGTCCCGCCCCAGTTGTGCAACGTCAGCATGATCCCCGTCCCCTCCCCCACACTCTCCCGCATTCCGCCCGGATAATGCACCCGCACCCGCACCATCCGCTTCCCCGGTCGTGCCGGCCACTCCTGCGCCGGAATCTCCACCACCCCGTCCCGCTCCGGCAACCGCGGCCACCCCTCCTCCGCCCCAGCCGCCACCCCGGCCAGCGCCACCACCAACCACCAGCAAAACGCACGAAGTAAAATGTTCATAAGCACCAATCGGTTTGCCCTCGAACATCCTCCCTCCCCTGCCTCGCGCAATCCCAAACTCCCCATCCACTCACCAGAACAATCACGCCAAGGTAGCTCGACATTCCGATGTC
>CAZUUP010000820.1:0-2186 GCA_964623105.1 uncultured Akkermansia sp. | reverse complement strand
GTGGTTGGGCGGGAAGGCTGGCGAGGAGGTAGCGTTCGATCTGGTCGATGATGGCGTGCTGGTCGTTGAGCTGGCCGGTGAGCTTGCGGAAGGCCACCTGCAAAGGTTGCTCGAACGGGGTGCCGTGATACTGGGCGATGGCCTTGTGGGCGATCAGCAGCGCGAACATCTCGGCCTCGGTAAGTGGCACGCTGGGGAACTTCTCGACGGCCTTGCTGTAGTAATATCCGTAGCGGCGCACGTCATATTCGATGGGCAATTCGAGGCGGTATTTGATGAAGTCCACGTCGCGCTTGATGGTGCGGGTGGACACCTCAACTTGGAAAAAGCAGTTGCGACCACGAAAGACACGAAACGGGAACGCGTTACAACCAGCTTAAGATTCACCCGCCAGGTGAAGTTCTTCGCTGCCGGAAAAACTCACTCGTGCCTTTGTTTTCGTGGGTTTCGTGGCTTTCGCGGTTCATCTCAACTGCGGTTTTTCGGCTCGATGGACTTGGCGAGCTGGGAGCAGTTGGGGTAGCGCCCCGCCTTCAGGCACGCGTGGATGTGCATCATGCGTTCGTAGGGCGGGCGCGAGTGAAGTTCGGAGGCAACTTGGGGCATGGCAATCGGGTGGAAAGAATCTGCACCCCTGTGCCAGCGGATGTCAAACCCCTCTGCCAAGCTGCGTGCATGAAGATTGAAACCTACCTCGACCAACCAGACCATTCTCGCCAACGGGCAGTGAAATTTTGCCCCCCTGTGACAGTATTTGTCATACCGGTTGATGCAGAATGCGGAGAAAAACAGCCATGAACCGGTCCCATTCCCTGCTGCGAACCGCGGTTGCGAAATCTGCGAACGATGTTTCCGGCGCTGAGTTGGCTTGCGTTTCCTGTGACTTTCGGCTGAACTCTGGACCAAGCACAGGCGGCATCCCGAGTGGAACAACCGCCGGAATACCCCGGCCATGCTGGGAAGCGGAAAGAATACAGGGCGGATCGGTTCGGCAGCAAAAAACCAGGACAACCCGATGAGTCTCCCCGGCTACTGCTACGTCAGTCCATCGGAATTCGCCTGTGCCATCCTCGCAGGCCCGGCGTCGAGTCGCCCAAACCCCGCCCCAACTCCCCTCGTCCTCCCCTACTTCGGCGAGATCGAACCGGAACGCATCCTGGGCGTGGACGACCTCTTCGGCGTCATCACTGACAAGTTCCCGATCTCCCCCGGTCACACCCTGATCATCGCCCGCCGCCCCGTCCGGTTGTTTCAGGAACTCACCCCCGCCGAGAAGCTCGCCTTGCTCGATTGGGTCGCATGGACCCAGCGCCACCTCACGACCGCCCTGACGCCGGCCCCCGACGCCTTCAACCTTGGCCTGAACGACGGCCCCGCCGCCGGCCAGACCATGCCCCAACTGCATTTCCACGTGATCCCGCGCTACGCCGGCGACCTCCCTGACCCACGCGGCGGCCTGCGATGGATCATTCCCCACAAAGCGCGCTATTGGTGAACCGTCGTGCCATGGGACTGCCCTGCCAAATACCAACCGCTGGGAATCATTGCGCTGTACGCGGTCAATCGGAACCTGGGCACACGCCCAAACTAACCAAACTGCTTTATGCACCGCCCCCTTGCTCCCGCTGCGGTGGAGTGCCATAAGCGCGCGGAATCAAGCAACGAACTCGAACCAAAGCAGGGAACCACCATCAACCATGAATCCCGTCATCAAACCGTCGTTTGTCGTTGGACTGGTCGGGGTGCTCGCCGCCGTTCGCGACGAAACGCCGTGATCTGAGTCGCCCACTCCGAAACGAACACTGTCACAACCGCGCCGACAAAGCCGACTGCCCTCCGCTGATCATGGCCCGCACCAAAAAAGAAAACGGCAGTTCAAGCGCCACCTCCGCCACCATCGGCATTGAGGCGAAGCTATGGCTCGCCGCCGACATGCTCAGCGAGCTCGACTGGTCGGTCGGCGAGATCATGAAAACCCTCGATCGTCTCGGGCTGTCGAAGAACACGCTCGTCATCTTTTCCAGCGACAACGGAGCCAGCCCGATCAACGAGGACGGCCATCTGCCAAACGGCCCCTGGTGCGGCAAGAAATCCCAGCTCTGGGAGGGCGGCCACCGCGAGCCCTTCATCGCCCGCTGGCCGGGACACATCGCCCCCGGCACCACCTCGGACGACCTCGTCTGCCT
>CAZUUP010000819.1:0-2187 GCA_964623105.1 uncultured Akkermansia sp. | reverse complement strand
GCGTATGGACGCATGTGTCGAACCTGCTGCGGGCGGCAAAATAATCCGGTGGCGAAGGGAGGTGAGTGTCAAAGGTGAGGACTGACACCTTTGGTTTCTCGCCGCTGAAACAAAACGGCCGGGATGATTGTCAAACCACCCCGGCCGCTGATCCGGCCACTCCACGTGGCTTGGCGTTGCCTTACTTAACCGCCACCGTGACCGTCTTGCTGGTCTTGTTGCCGAAGAAATCCGCCACGTTCAGCGTGATCGCATAGGACACACCTTTCTTGGCCCGCAACTGTACTTCCTTCACGCTCTTGATGGCGTAGTAGCTTTTCCCATCCGAGCCGGCGGGATCAGTGACTTTCACGCTGAGGGTGGTGTTGGGTGCCACTTGCGCGAGCGTCGAGCAGGCGTCCTCCACCACCGCATCCAGCTTGACCGTGACGAACTTGTTGTTCGCCGGAGACACCGTGCCGGGCGTCGCCATCAGCCGATGAATCACCGGCCCGACCGTGTCCACGATCGTGATCTTTTGCTGGCAGGTCGCCGTGTTGCCGCAACTGTCCTTCGCCGTCCACGTTCGGGTGATGACTTTGACAATCGGGCGCGGACCATTGGCCGAACTGTCCGAGTAGGAAATTCTTACCGGAGCGCAGCCGCCCGACGCCTTGGCGAGGCCGCCGGTCTTGTCGGGGAGCGGTCCCCGGCCACACTCCACCCGTACGTCCGGCGGACAGGTCAACCGCAGCGCCGACACAGCCGTGGCATCATACACATAGAGGCGCTCGCGCCCGGCCCCGATCAACTTCTTGCCGTCCGCGGAGGAGGCCAGTGCAGTGATTCCGTCCGGACTGCCAGGCTGCAAGGTCCAGGTGGCACCCGAATCCAGCGAGGCAAAGATGCCGCTACCACCACTGCCCGCGAACTCCGTGTACCATCCGGCAGCGAACAAACGAGAACCGTCCGCCGACGAGGCGCAGGCATCAAACAAACCTTCTCGCAGGCCTCCGCCGGCCGGCAGGCCATGAAAACCGAAGACCCTGCTCCATGATTGCCCGCCATCCTTCGACAACGAGATGACACCATTCCGACTTTCCCCGGGCTCGCTGCCCAGCACCATCAGCGTGTTTCCGTCCGCCGAGGAGGTCGCCCCCCGGTAAAACACGACGCCTGAGACATCACCGCCGTAGCTACCGGGATCGGAGTTGTCATCCACCCTTTTCCACGTCTTACCCGAGTCCTTGGAGATCCAGAGATCACCAAGATCCCAAGGGTCCGTATCCCTGCTCCCGGTCCGCGTCCCAATTAGCTTGCTGCCATCGGCCGACGAGGCGAGCGCATCGACCGGCGGCGGGCTGCCGGGCTGAAACGACCAATCAACTCCACCGTTGGCCGAGGTCCAAATTCCCAAGGAAACGGAATTATCAACGGCACTCGGACCGCCCCCGCTGACGACGAGCCGGCTGCCGTCCGCCGAAGACGCGCAGGCGGAGAAAAATGACCCGTCCCCCAGCGCCAACACATTGGCAAAGGTCGCACCCGAATCCATCGAGGTATGGACATTCCCTATGCTCACACTGTCGCCGAACAGCGCGGTTCCAATTATCAAGAGTCGGGTGCCATCCGCTGATGAGGCCACGCCACTGTAGAGGAACAGAACTCCCGAATCCGGGTCACTGGCGCTCGGCCCCAGAACCCAGGTCTTGCCGGAATCTTTGGAGGTGTAATGGGCGGTCTCCGTCGCCGCGATCAGCTTCTTGCCGTCCGCCGACGAAGCGACATACAGCCACGGGCCAACGCCCGTGGGTCCGACCGGCGTCCACAGCGGAGCTGCCGCGGTGGCCGTCAAGGTGGTGAGTCCGGGGGCCACCAGGCTCAAGCCGGCGAGCAGAACGAAGAGCAACAGTTTTTTCATAACTCTGATTTTTGTTTGGGGTTGGGGAAAGTTTCCTCCGGCCGCGCCAGAAACCACTTTGCGGTGTCATTGGATAGATTCTGGAATTTGGCCGCAAGCTCTAATTTATTTATTTCTCTCCCTATCCTTAAATCTATGCGTCGCCGAATTTTTCGCCGCCTGCAATTACACCCCAATGCTAACTCTGATTTCCATGGCCGCGGGTCGTAACAGGGATCGGGCTAAGTCGTAACCCTTGTATCGAACCGAATCTTTTGAACCACAGAGATACGATGAACACAGAGAAA
>CAZUUP010000818.1:0-2188 GCA_964623105.1 uncultured Akkermansia sp. | reverse complement strand
TTGCCACGTTCCTGCTGATGGCGCGGACGGCGAATCTCGGCGGGCAGTTGCGGCACCCGGAGATTCGCGGTGAGGCGGCAACTCCGGCTTCAAAGTAGGCGCTGTAGCGCATGGTTGGCGCAAGAAGCTGGCGCGCCTTCAGAACCTGGCACCGCCCTGAACTATCACCTGGTTCCCAACCAATGACTTGCGTGGCTAGTTTCTCAGTAGGCGTTGCGGGTTCTTGGAAGTTGCCGTTCATGCGATGTCAGTAAGAGAGCAGCAACATAGCGTGCAGCTGAGTAGCAGTCCGAAAACGTTCGCCCCAATTGGTTACATCCCCTGTCGGTTCAAGGCTTGGGTAATCGCGCCCTGTGTTGTTGCGTCCGGCGATTGTCTTGGTTGCCGGGTCGTAAAGGACGACTGCCGCACAGTCGCGCGGCGAATGTGCCTGGCGCCGGTGGATGAGATAAACCCCAAATGGCTCGCCGCGTAAGCCTTGGACAGTAGAGATGAGAGCGGGGGACCCGCAGTAGGTGCTGTAGAAGATACCGTCCTTGATGACCCGCGAGCCGTCGCGAACCTCGAACCAGAAGTCGCTTCGCCCGGTGTCCAATGGGTCGATGGTGACATACCAGGTAGTGAACGTAATGGAACTGTCCTTGAAGTGATGCGTGGTGCGGTTGTGTGGAAGCCCCGCCCACCAGTCAATGAGCGAGGGAAGCAAAGGGACAATGATGACTGCGCCGATGACGAGGGCAATGACTGTGAACACCGCGCCGCGGAGCCAGCGGGCGAGACGAGAGCGGGGGGGCAGTTCATTCGGCTTCACAGGACGAGCATAGCAAAGCCTAACAGGAATTCGACCGCACTTTGCGGCCAAGCAAAGTGGAGGTGGTGGTGAACATGACGGCAGGCTAAGGTTGGCTTCTGGCCTGTCCAGAGAGATTTCCAACGTTTCAGCCGTGACCTAGCAGGTCGCGATTCAGCCCATCACCTCGGCCAGGTCCACCAGCCGGCTGCGTTCGTTCACGGACTTGGCGGCGGCGGCGATGATGGCGGTGACTTCGAGGATTTCTTGGTGCGGCACTGGCTCGACGCGGGTCTCGGCCATTTTCAGGAAGGTGTGGGCCATGCGGAAGATTTGGTAGTGGTGGCCAAACCAGTAGTTGCCATCAATGGCGGGCGTCCACAGGTGGGTTTTCTTGGCGAAGTGCGCGGTGGTGCTGCAGTAGGTGGGCGTCACGTCGGGCCGGCCATACCAGACTTCGGCGGGCATGCGGTCGTCGTAGGTGATGAGGGCGTGGCAGGTGGCTTCGCGCGCATACATGGAGACGGCTTTCACGCCCGCGCCGCAGAGGGTCATGCACATCCAGACGGGGTGCTGGCCGTAGATGAACCAGCTGGGGTAGCTGTAGCCGCCGCCCTGGCTGGCGATGACGTATTGCAGGGAGCCAAAGTCGCCGCTGGCCTTCATGCGGAGGGCTTCCTCGGTGCCCCATTGGTGGCGGTAAAGGCTGGAGGACATGATGGGGGCCTGGTGCTTGCGGGCGAATTCGAGGATTTTGCGGGTGAGGGCGACGGTGCCGCCGATGGGTTTGTCGCAGAAGACGGGAAGGCCTTTGGCGAGGGCGGGGGCGATGAGTTCGAAGTGGTCGTCGCCGTAGCCGGAGGCGTCGCCAAGCCAGATGGCGTCGGATTCGCGGACGAGTTCGTCGAGGGTGCGGGCGACTTGGACGCCGGGGAAGGCTTCGGCGAACATGGCGGCGCTGGCGGGGTCGGCGTCGTAGATGGCGGGGATGCGGGTGTCGGGGAAGGGGAGTTGGGCGAAGTCTTCGTTGGGGTTGCGGAAGTGGGTTTTGAACAATTCGATCGGGCCGCGGCTGAGGTATTTCTCGACGATCTTGAGGTCGATGGTGGGGTGAAATCCGTGGGCGAAGTGCCAGGTGTGGCCGTTGGTTTTTTGGGGTGCGCCGCGGATGCTGGCGGAGATGATGCCAATGCGCCATTTCTTCGCGGGGGCTTCGGCGGCGAGGGCGGGCGTGGCGAAGGCGGCGAGGGCGGCGGCTTTGGCGGAGGTGGAGAGGAACTGGCGGCGGGTAGCGGGGGCGGTTTGGATCATGGGTGGACGGTAGCCGAGGGGCCTGCGGGGGGACAAACGGAAAGTGGGGAAAGCGGGGGATGGTTTTGAGACGGAATTCTTCGCCCG
>CAZUUP010000817.1:0-2189 GCA_964623105.1 uncultured Akkermansia sp. | reverse complement strand
GGGGCGAACGTGGGGGGGAAATTCGACGGCGACCAGTCGCCTGCGCGAAAGCGGTGCCGAGTCACCGCACTCCACAATGTTGCGGCTTGTGCCGGGCGCGGGGAACTTGCGGGCGGGCCGCCCGCGCTCCGGGGGGGCGGTTTTTTGCGCGTGACCCTGCGGGGTGGGCGTGTAAATCATGCGGGCATGGCAAAGCTCAACACGGCACAGATCAAGGCGGCGCTGACGCAGGTGCCGGCGTGGACGCGCCGGGGCGCGGTCATCCGGCGCACCTATGAGTTCAAGGATTTTGTGGCGGCGATGCGGTTCGTGAACGCGGTGGCGAAGCTGGCGGAGAAGGCGAATCATCATCCGGACATCGACATTCGCTGGAACCGGGTGACGCTGGCGCTCACCACGCACGACGTGGGCGGGCTGACGGGGAAAGATTTTGCGCTGGCCGCGCGGTTCGACGGGCTGGTCTGACCGCCGCAAATCCGGGATTGATTCGCAGAATTTCCATTCGGTCCTCCTTAACCGTAACTATTCAGTCGAGCTGCTGCAGATTGACCACCGAGACACGATGAACACAGAGAAGACAAAGCATTCGCCAGCCGACATTAAATCAGTGATCGGTGGCTTTCCGAGGCCGACGCCACCCCTTGTCTTTCTCCGTGTTCATCGTGTCTCTGTGGTCGTTTCATCGGTTTCCGCTGCATAAACCCGGCTCACTTTTACCAAACATACATGAAAGCTTATTCCAACTTCATCGCCGGCGAGTGGGTTGCTGCCCGCTCGGGAAAACATTATCTCACCTCGAATCCCGCCGACTCGCGCGAAGCCGTCGGCTCGTATCCGCTGAGCGGTGCGGAGGATGCGCAGGCGGCCATCGCGGCCGCGAAGAAGGCGGCACCGGGCTGGGCGGCGGCGACGCCGGTCGCGCGCGGCCGGGTGTTGAGCAAGGCCTCGCAAATCCTCGAGACGCGCAAGGCGGAGCTGGCGCAGTTGCTGACGCGGGAGGAGGGCAAGACGCTGGCCGAGGCGACCGGCGAGGTGCAGCGCGCGGCGGACATTTTCCGTTTCTTTGGCGGGTTGAGCTACACGCACGGGGGGCAGACGATCCCGCATGATCTGCCGGGCAACCTGTTGTACACGATCCGGCAGCCGCTCGGGGTGGTGGCGTTGATCACGCCGTGGAATTTCCCAGTGGCGATTCCGGCCTGGAAGCTGGCGCCCGCGCTGGTGTCGGGGAATGCGGTCGTGCTGAAGCCTGCGTCCCAGGCGCCGGCGTTGTCGCTGGAGCTGGCGCGGATTCTCGATGAGGCGGGATTGCCGAAGGGGGTGTTGAACGTGGTCATCGGCGAAGGGCGAGCCGTGGGCGGGGAGTTGGCGGGCAATGCGGCGGTGGCGGCGCTGTCGTTCACCGGTTCGCACGCGGTGGGGAATCAGGTGTACCAGCAACTGGCGCAGCGGATGGCGCGGGCGCAGATGGAAATGGGCGGGAAGAATCCGACGATTGTGCTGGCGGACGCGGACCTGGAGCTGGCGGCGCGGTTGGTGGCGACGGCGGGTTTCGGGTTGACCGGGCAGGCTTGCACGGCGACGAGCCGGGTGATCGTGGAGAAGAGCGTGCTCGAGCCGTTCCTCGAGAAGCTCACGGCGCGCGCGCAGGCGATCAAGGTGGGCAACGGTTTGCAGGAAGGCGTGACGATGGGGCCGGCGGTGAACCAGCAGGAACTGGAGGGCAACCTGAATTACATCGACATCGCGCTGAAGGAGGGTGCGCGGCTGGTGTGGGGCGGCGTGCGGTTGACGGAGGGGCCGCTGGCGCACGGGTGGTTCATGCAGCCGGCCATTTTGGCGGATGTAAAGCCGGGGATGCGGATTGCGCGCGAGGAGGTGTTTGGTCCGGTGGTCGCGGTACTGGCGGTGGAGAATTTCGAGGAGGCGCTGGCGGTGGCCAACGGGGTGGATGTCGGCCTGTCGGCCTCGATTGTCACGCGGGATTTGAAGAAGGCGATGGTGTACTCGGAGCGGATCGAGGCGGGGGTGGTGAAGATCAACCAGATCTCGACCGGGCTGGCGTTGCAGGCGCCGTTTGGCGGGGTGAAGAAGTCGAGCACCGACTCGTTCAAGGAACAGGGCGTGGGCGCGATTGAGTTCTACACGCGGCTGAAGACGGTTTACCTGGATTATTCGGCGTGAGGGGT
>CAZUUP010000816.1:0-2195 GCA_964623105.1 uncultured Akkermansia sp. | reverse complement strand
CACAAAAACCGGAGCCACACCCAAAATCGGCCAGATTTTGCTCTCCCGCCCGGGCGGGGGGGTGGGGGTGTCGAGGGGCGAAAGACGGGGGAGGTTTTGGGTGGGAAGTTGCCGACGAGTGGCTAGTTTCGATGAATGACGGTGGCGGAAGCAATCGGGCGGGGTACGGCGCGGCTCGCAGCAGCGGGAGTCGAATCCGCGCGGCTGGAGAGCGAGCTTTTGCTGGCGCATGTGCTGGGGGTGGCGCGGATGCGGCTGGTGGTGGCGGGCGGGGGCGAGGTGGCGGGGGCGGCGGCGCGGGAGTTTGATCGTCTGGTGGGGGAGCGCATGGGACGGCGTCCGTTGCAGCATTTGGTCGGAAGCGTGTCGTTCTGCGGGCTGGAGCTGCGGGTGAACAGCGATGTCCTGATCCCGCGGCCCGAGACGGAGTTGCTGGCAGAGCGGGCGTGGGAGTTTCTGTGCAAACGCGCACGGACCGGGGCGAGCGGGCCGGTGGCGCTGGATTTTGGGACGGGCAGCGGGTGTCTGGCGGTCGCAATGGCGGCGAATTGTCCCACGGCAATCGTCCACGCCGTGGACGTTTCTCCGGCAGCGCTCGTGGTGGCGCGGGAAAACGCGGTGCGCCACGGGGTCGGGGAGCGGGTGGTGTTTCATCTGGGCGATGGACTGGCGGCGTTGCCGGCGGGTTTGCGGTTTGATTTGTTGGTGGGCAATCCGCCGTACATTGCCACGGCGGAAATAGCGACGCTGCAACCGGAGGTGCGGGATCACGATCCCCGCCTGGCCCTGGATGGGGGTGCCGACGGTCTGGATTTTTACCGGCGGCTGGCGGCGGACGGGCCGGGATGGCTGGCGCCGGAGGGTCGTGCGATGCTGGAGTTTGGGGCGGGACAGGGCGGGGCGTTGCGCGGTTTGTTTGGGCGGCCGCCGTGGGTTTGCGAGGAGGTGGCGGCAGATTATTCGGGCCGGGAGAGAATCATCATTGCGGCGCTGGCAAGGGCGTGAAAAAGTCCGCCGCCCGCGAATTGGACGGCGACGAAATTTATGGACAGTTTGTTGATCAAAGGCGGCATTCCCCTGCACGGGGAGGTGACGATCAGTGGCGCGAAGAACGCGGTGCTGCCGATCATGGCGGCGACGCTGCTGACGGCGGAGCGCTGCGTCATCCGGCGGGTGCCGGATTTGAGCGACGTGCGGTTCATGGGGCAAATTCTGACGTCGCTGGGCGCGACCGTGGAATGGGACGGGGATTCCGTGAGCATCCAGGCGGCGCGCATCAAGCCGCACGGGGATTACGAGCTGATCCGGAAGATGCGCGGTTCCATCTGCATACTCGGGCCGCTGGTGGGACGGCAGCACCGGGCGAAGGTGTCGATGCCGGGCGGCTGCGTGATCGGGGCGCGACCGATCGACCTGCACTTGAAGGGACTGCGGGCATTGGGGGTGAAGATTTCGATGTCGGAAGGTTACGTGTGCGCGCGGGCTCCGCGGCTGGCGGGGGCGGAACTGTTCCTCGGCGGGCGTTCCGGGCCGACGGTTCTGGGCACGGCCAACGTCATGATGGCCGCGGTGCTGGCGGAGGGCATCACGATCATCGAGAGCGCGGCGTGCGAACCGGAGGTGACGGACCTGGCGAAATTCCTGACGGCGATGGGCGCGAAGATCGAGGGCGCGGGAAGTCCGACGATCACCATCACCGGCGTAAAGGAACTGCACGGGGCCGAGCACGACGTGATTCCCGACCGGATCGAGGCGGCCACGTTTGCGATTGCAGCCGCGGCCACAAAGGGCGAGGTGAAGTTGCTGGGCACGCGACCCGAGCATCTGCACGCCGTACTGGACAAGCTTCGCGAAGCGGGTGTCCGCATCGAGCGCAGCGGCAGTTCGCTGACCGTGAAGCGCAGTGGGACCCTGAGACCCGTGGACATCACGACGTTGCCCTACGCGGGTTTCCCGACGGACGTGCAGGCGCAAATGATGTCCCTGATGCTGCTGGCGCCGGGGATCAGCATCATCACGGAGCGGGTCTTCGAGTCGCGGTTCATGCACGTCCCGGAACTGGGCCGGCTGGGCGCCGATGTGGCGATCGAAGGGCCGAGCGCGATTGTGAAAGGCGGAAATCCATTGAGCGGCGCGCCGGCGATGGCGAGTGATTTGCGGGCGTCGGCGGCGCTGGTGATCGCCGGGATGGTGGC
>CAZUUP010000815.1:0-2199 GCA_964623105.1 uncultured Akkermansia sp. | reverse complement strand
CATCGAGGTCGCCGCCGGGCCGGGTGGGGGCGTGCGCATCCTGAACACGCCCGCGCCGCCGGGATTCAAGGAGAGCGTGAAGGTGGGCGAGCAGAACCGGTATGCGCTGGCGAAGAAGCTCGTGGGCGACCGCGACCCGCGCACGCATGAGTTTTCCGTTCAGATGCGGGCGATGGACAACGACAAGAGCGGCGGCGGGCTGGGCCTGCCGGTGCTGATCGCGCTGGCCGGCGGGTTGCTGGAGCGCAGCACGCGGGGCGGGCTGATCATCGTGGGTTCACTGAACCTGGGTGGTTCGCTGGAGATGCTGCCGAACGCGGTGGCGCTGGTGGAGATCGCCATCGAGAAACAGGCGGCGGTGCTGCTGATGCCGGTGGCGGCGCGGCGGCAGTTGAACGATCTGCCGGACGAATTGTGGACGAAGATCAACATCGAGTTTTACAGCGAGCCGAGCGACGCCTTTTTCAAGGCGCTGGCGGAGTGAATTCTGGAGAATTTGAAGATTTGGCCCGGATGGGCCGAACGGAAAGGCCGCAGAACGTTAGCGCGTCCTGCGGCCAGACCGAGATCAGCAAACCAAACCGAGATTCGGTGCCGATCAGCGTGAACTACTACACACCCAGTTTGGGTGGTTCATGTGAAAAGGCAAGGAGTCTCAGCGCCCGGAACAAACGGGCGTGCAGACGAGCAGACAACACATGAAGACATACACTAAACCAAAGTTCTTTGAGCAGATCGGGCGGACAATGTTGGCCCGGCTGCTCGAAAGATACCAAGCGCAGTTCACGGCGGGGAACGTTGGGTTGCCGGACGTCAGTCTTGAAGACCGCGAATTCTACGCCGCATTGTCAAAATCGGCGGCATCGCGGCCGGGGTTGCCGGATGACTTCTTTGAAGCGCTCCACAGTATCGATGCCTTGGCCAACCCGGAGGGAAAAAGCCGGCTGCTGCGAGGGGTGGAAGATGCCGGTTTGCAGATCGAACGCATCCAGACGGCAACGTTTGCGGACATCGCCGTGCAGGTGCTGCTGGCGGACGCCTCCCTGTTCGCACAGAAGCACGATGAAACGCGGATCGCGGCATTGAGCACGTTTGAGTATCACGGTTGCGGTGAAGCGATTGACCGGCGGGCGACATTTACCGGACCGACGCCAGGAGAAGTGGGTCGCATCAAGGCCGACTTCGACACCTGGCTCGGGGACGAACGGGACGGCGAGGAGCGCGTGACGGAAATTGAATGCCACGAGATTGATGGGGAGCATTGTTTCCTCATTCGACGTGGCGACTCGTTCCTGCGGTTGCCGACGGTGGATGGTAACGGATTTAGCGTGCGGCATCTGCGTCCGGCGCGGGATGTGGTGGTGGTCTATAATCCCGAGCGGGATGAGCTGCGGATTCACGCCAAGACGGCGCGGGAGAAGAAAAAGCTGCGGCAGTTGTTTGGGGAGCGGTTGTTCGGCAACCCCGAACATTTCGCAGTGCGCAAAGAGTTCACTCTGAAACCGCTGCGGGATGAAGGCGCCGAGGCGGTGACGGTCGCGGCCGGCCAGGGCATCGACCGGATTGTTCTGACGGAACTGGAAGTCTGGTCGGAGGACGACTTTGATTCCAGACTGCGGACGACGGCGACTGACCTGTTTGCCTACGGTGAGGCGAACAACATTGAGATTATCCCGCGACGAGGACGGCTGGTGACGGCGGGGTTTGAAGTTCATTTCACGGGCCAAGCCAAGCCGCGCATGGTGTATGTGCGGGACGGCAACAAGCTGCGGGTGACCCGGCACTGCGATGCGGCGGCGGTGCATCGGTGGCTGGCGGCGAAGGGGTTCCGCGCGCAGGAGGAAACGGTGGTTAACCGGGTGAACACCGCGAATGGCTTCACTGTGGGAAATCATTGAAACCGCGCCGGAGGCGGCAGCCGCACTGAGCTGGCAACGTTGGCTTGGCACAGGGTTTCAGGCGGCTGCCGCCGTTTGTCTGCGTGAAACGCGGAGGACGGTGGAACGGATTCCATGCGGCAAGGGATGCGCGTGCAACCATCGTGTGTGCAAGCGAGGGATTGCGCTGGTGGGCGTGTGTGATTGTGGGGAGGAGTGTGACGACGTGCCGTTGATGGAGGCGGATGTGACGGTTTGGGAGGTGGATTTGGCGCGGCTGGGGCGGGCGGTGGTCAAGGCGCTGGGCTGCGATGCGAGGGAG
>CAZUUP010000814.1:0-2215 GCA_964623105.1 uncultured Akkermansia sp. | reverse complement strand
CGGTGTCGTTCGACGTGACGGTGACGAATAAGAGCGGTCATCGGCTGCTGTTGCCGCTCATTTTGCAGCTCTCGCCGGCGGCACGCTTCGACGGCGAGCCGGTCGGCCCGTTCGGGCGGGCGGAGGAGGGCTCGTGGCTGATCGACCTTTCGCAGAATTTGCCCTCCGGCGGCGTTCTGGAGCGCGGGCAATCCACCTCGGGGCGGACCGTGACGGTGCGGATACCGACGCGCCGGCCGGTGGCCTTTGACCCCAGCGTTTCGGCCCTGCCCATGGCCAACGCGCTGCCGCTGTTCCTCACCTTCCCAATACCAACCGTGCCAGTCGGCACGCTTTATCAATATCAAGCCAGCGCGTATGACGCCAACGGCGACGACCTGTCGTTCCTGCTCGTGCGCGGCCCCGCGGGAATGACCGTCAACGCCCAGACGGGCCTCGTGACCTGGTCGCCCCCCGTCACAAGCCCGGAGCGCGTCGAGGTCGTGTTGCAGGTGTACGACACAGCCGGCGCGCACGACACGCAGGCCTATTTGCTACACGTTGACGGTGTGAATCGCCAGCCAGTGTTTGCCGAGTTGGCGGCCGAAATCTCCGGCAAAGAAGGCCAATTGCTGGAGCTGCTTGTGCAGGCCAACGATGCCGAGGACGAGCCGCTCGTGTACTGGGCCGATCAGCTGCCGCCCAGCGACACCTCGAACACCCCAAACAAATTCAACGCCACCAGCACCACCAACGTCGTGATCGCCACCAGAAACTGCGGGTTCTGAAACTGCATCCCCCAGCTCGCGTCCCGCCCCGCCCGCTGCACCCCGATCACCATGCCCGCCAGCACCAGAAACGAGCACAACACCCCCAGCCCATACACCAACCCCAGTTGCCGCACCCGTCCCGGCGCCTCCCGGCTCTGGTTCACAAAACCCAGAATCTTCAGCGCGATCACCGGCAACACACACGGCATGATGTTCAAGATCAGGCCGCCGATGAACGCCAGCCCCAGCATCGCAAACAGCGAAGCCTCGCCCCCCGCCTTCACTGGCGGCGCTGCCACCACCGTCCCCGCCCCGCCCGCCGACAACGGCAGCTTCGCCTCAAACGCCGCCAGCACCTTCCCCTTCCCATCCAGTTCCACCAACACCCCCGTCAACTCGTCCGGCCACGCCCCATTTGCGCTCTCCACCACCTTCCGCAATCGCGCCATCCCGGACGCTCCCGGGAGCCCCTCCGTTGCCGCCAACACCTCGAACCCCTCCCCGGCGTCCGGATAGAAATCAAACTTTGCCCCCGCATTCCGCGCCCGCCACTCCACCACCACCGGCCGCGTCTTTCCCGCTGCCGCCCCGTCCCACGCCGCCTTGGGCCCCACCGCCGCCCCCGCCTCCGGCCACCGCTGCCCCCGCCCCCCGGTCACCCCCGCCTCCCGCCCCCCCTTGCCCCCCCCCCCGATCAGCAACGTCCCGCTCAGATTCGCGCTCCCCGGAATGCATTGCACCTCGCACTCCAGCCACGACACCTTCGCCTTCACCGCCACCGGCCCCTCCCCCATCCCCGCTCCCACCGTCAACGGCACCAGCAATACGATCTCGTCGTGATGCACATAGGTCGTCAACCCCTCCACCACATACTTCTCCGGTGCCGGCCAGCGCACCTCTCCCGCCGTGATTCCAGCCGGCAACTCCCACTCGATCTTCGTCGGCGAACCCGATTCTCCCGAGTTCCTCCAATAAGTGTGCCACCGCGGCGCCATCTGCAATCGCACCCCAGCTGTCACCACTTCCCCCGCCCGCACCGCTTCCTGCGAAAAAACCAGGCTCGCCTTGGTCTTGGCCGCCGCCACCGCGTCCGGTCGCATCGCCAAAAGCAAACCCAACCCTAAAGCCCAGGCCCAAATTCTCATGCCCCCCAACATGCCGCAAAGCCCCGCCCCGTAAAACCCATTTCCTCCCCCCGCCCAAAAACAACCGCCCCACCATCCCGCGCACGAATCCCCATCGCCCCCTGATTCTTGACCTTCCTGCGCGGCAACCATCCGGCGCGAGCGAGAGGAGCGCGGACTTCAGGCCGCAGAGACGTGCATCCTGCATGGGTCGTGCGAATTTTCCGGCCTGCTTCCCTTCGCTTCATCAAATGGTGGGTTGAGTTACCCGTTCGCAACCCTCAGCACAGTCGCTACAAACGGGCATCTCCGCGGCAGCTTCCACTCCGCTCTCATTAGCAC
>CAZUUP010000813.1:0-2215 GCA_964623105.1 uncultured Akkermansia sp. | reverse complement strand
TCGCGTTCGTAGGCATAGAGGGTGTTGAAGCGGCCCGGCACGTAGAAGACATCGACGAGGCGCTGGGTCTGCCACCATTCGTATGGGGTCGTATTTTTTGGCGATGTCGGTGTGGTCGCTGGTGCCCATGAAATCGAGCGCGGCGAGGTCGAAGGCGTAGCGGAAGTGTTCGAGGACGCAGCCGTCCTGACCGGTGCGGCAGTTGGAAAAATCGGTGTGACGGTGGAGGTCGCCGAAGTAGAGCCGGTAGGTTTTGCCACCGACCTGCCAGGCGTGGCGTTCGGTGCGGGGACGATCCGCGGAGGGTGGGACCAGATACGGCTCGGGTTCGGGCAGGAAGGTGACGGGGGCGGAGGGTTCCTGCGAGGGGACGAAGCGTTTAGGATCCACTTCGGCGAGTTGGACGCCGGCGACGAGGACGAACTTGGTGGCGCGTTTGTCGCTGGCCCAGCACAGGAGCAGTTGGTCGTGGTGGCGGGCGAAAGAGCATCGGCGGTCCTGACCGAAGGAGCTGTCGGGCACTTCCATGGGTTGCGTCCAGGCGCTGGTGGCGGGGTCGAAGCCTGCGAGGGCGATCATCCAGCGGTTCTGGAAGTAGTAACGCCACGCGAGCCAGGGCTTGCCGGCGGCGTCGGTGGTGACGTGGGGCAGGTTGACGGAGAGGGCGGTTCGGGGGCTGGGTTTGCCTTTGGCGGGCACCGGGACTTCGGTGAATTTTCCCGAGGCGATGTCGAAGCGGCCGAGGAGGAAGCGCTTTTCTCCGTTGAGGCCTGTGGCTCCCTCGTGGCCCCGTAGTTCCATGCCCCAGCGGCGTTGTCCGCGTTCGGCGGCGATCCAGAATCCCTTGCGATCGTGCGTGGCGGCGATGCTGGGGCGGGCTTCGTATTCGGGGGAATGGGTGAGCTGGTGTTCGGTCGCGGTGCCGGTGGGGCTGACGTGAGCGAGGTAGAGGTTGAATTCGTCGCCCCGCGAAGAATCGAACGCAATCCACGCGCCGTCGCGCCCATCGAACGCGAGGCGCGGTTCCCAGTTGCCGCCGGTGGGTTTGCTGACGGGGATTTCCGGTGACCAGTTGCCGGTTTTGGGGTCGAGCCAACGGGCAAAGATGTCGCCCTGCCCGCGGCGGAGCGACTGCCATGCGATCCAGAGACGGCCGGCGTGGTCCACGCCGGCGTCGGCAAAGGTGTCGCTGCCCGCTGACTCGGCGAGGGTCACAGGGGCGCCGAGGGTGCCGCCGGCGAAACGGCGGGCGCGGAGGGTCACGACGTCGCGGGCATCGACCTGGCCCCAGAAGGTCCAGATGGCGTCGTCGGGGGCGATGGCGATGGCGGGTTGGTGGACGACGCCGGGCTCGGACAGGGTGGCGACCGGTGCGAGGCCGTCGGCGGTCTGGCGGGCGAGTTTGAGAACGTCAGCTTGGCCGTCGTGTTCGATGAACGCGATCCACGGCGTGCCGCGGGAGTCGAGGGCGAGCGCGGGGAAGTCGCGGTGCGAGGACGGATCGGCCAGTTCCCAGCGGCGGCCGAGCGGCGAAGGAAGCTTCGCGGCGGGGGCAAGGCGGCGGGGCGGATCGGGCCGGGCGGCAGGCTTTTCGGCGGCGAGACTGATGAGGGCGATTCCAAGGAGGGAAGCGGGAAGGAGCAACCACGGCCAGCGGGGATTCTTGGCAGAGGATTTCATTGGGGCAGGGCGGAAGGCGCGGGATCGGAGCGTTTTTAGATCACGGAGAATTCTCGGGCTTCAAGGGCGTTGCGGCCGGATTTCTGGATGGGTCGGGGTTCGGGTTGCGCGAAGCCGTTGCGGTCCACGGCGCGGGCGCGCAGGGAGTATTTGCCGGGAGCCAGCCGGGGCAGGGCGGCGGACCAGGAGATCATGCTGTAGCGGAGCGGCCAGGTGGCGGGTTGGCCGGTCTGGGGATTGAAGCCGAGGATTTGGCGGGGCGAGATGCCGGCGGGCAGGGCGGTGCGCCAGTCGGCGGGCGGGGGTTCGAGTTGGGCGGGTTGCCAGGATTCGGGGGTTTCGGGTTTGGCGGCGGCGCGAAGGAGGGAGTATTCGACGCGGTCGAGGCCGGACAGGCCGGAAATCACGAGACCGCTGATGGTGAGGGTTTGGCCGGCGGAGAGCTGGGCGGGCACGGGGTCAAGGTAAGCGGCAGTTTTGAGGGGTGATTCGGGGTCGTTGTTTTGTTCGGCGTCGGTGTCGTTGGCGCGGTAGT
>CAZUUP010000812.1:0-2225 GCA_964623105.1 uncultured Akkermansia sp. | reverse complement strand
GTATTGCCGTGTAGGAATTCCATCGCGAAATGAATCCCCGTGAGCTGCCGGCCCTCGATGGGCAGGTCGCGCGGCTTGGTCGCGCCCGTGCAGACCACGATCGCGTCGAAATCGTCCATGAGTTTCTTCGCCGGGATGTCCTTCCCCACCTCGGCGTTGCAGACAAACTTCACGCCTTCCTTTTCCAGCAACTCCAACCGGCGCAACACGACCTCCCGCTTGTCGAGCTTCATGTTCGGGATGCCATACATCAGCAACCCGCCCGGACGATCGGCGCGTTCATAAACCGTCACCGCGTGCCCCGCACGGTTTAACTGGGCGGCGGCCGACAATCCCGCCGGGCCGGACCCGATCACCGCGACCTTCTTGCCCGTCCGCTTCTTGGGCGCCTCGGGCTTGACCCAGCCTTCCTCCCAGCCGCGGTCAATGATCGCCACCTCGATGTTCTTGATCGTCACCGCCGGGGCATTGAGCCCCAGGACGCACGAACCCTCGCACGGCGCGGGGCACACACGACCCGTGAACTCCGGAAAATTGTTCGTCTTGTGCAACCGCTCCAACGCCTCGTGCCACAATCCGCGATAGACCAGGTCGTTCCACTCGGGAATGAGGTTGTTGATGGGGCACCCGCTGGCCATGCCGCTGATCAGCGTGCCGGTGTGGCAGAAGGGTATGCCGCAATCCATGCAGCGCGCGCCCTGCTGCCGCAGCCGGGCTTCATCCATGTGCTCGTGAAATTCGTTCCAGTCGCGGATGCGCTGGAGCGCGCTGCGGTCGAGCGGAAGTTCGCGGACGTATTCGAGGAATCCAGTGGGTTTGCCCATGGCTCAGTCTTTTTCAGTTATCAATCGGTTCACACTTGCAGCACAAGGAAACAGGTCCGTCCGCCCGCACGGCATCCCGGCCGTGGAAACGCCGGCGGCGGGAGACGGCCAACGGCGAAACCCCCACCCGACGGCGGCGGGCGCAAGGCATGAGGGTTTGGGCGATTTCATGGTGCGTGGGTCTTACCGCGCTTCGAAACGGGATCAACCACCGCCCACCCGCGACGCGTCCTTCGCATTCTCCTCGAACGCCCGGTTCATCGCCTGTTCCCCGGTCAAGCCCTCGGAGCGCGCCTTTTTCAGCGCCTGCAACACCCGTTTGTAATCCTTCGGCATCACCTTCACGAACTTCGGCAGGTGCTTGCTCCACTCAGCCAGAATCTTGGCCGCCCGGCTGCTCTTGGTGTTGATGGCGTGATTCTCGATGATCGCCTTGAGTTCGGCGGCGTCTTCGTCGTCGAGTTTTTCCAGCGCCACCATCTGCTGGTTGCACCGGGTCGGGAAGCTGCCCTTCTCATCGAGCACATACGCCACGCCACCGCTCATGCCCGCTGCAAAATTCCGCCCGGTCGGCCCCAAGACCACCACCTTGCCACCGGTCATATATTCGCAACCATGGTCCCCCACAGCCTCGACCACCGCCGTCACGCCCGAGTTCCGGACTCCAAACCGCTCGCCCGCCATGCCCCGGATGTACACCTCGCCGGCGGTGGCACCGTAGAGCGCCACGTTGCCGGTGATCATGTTCTCCTCGGGCACAAACGTCGAACCCGCCGGCGGATAAAGAATAATCTTCCCGCCGCTCAAGCCCTTGCCGAGGTAGTCGTTGGCATCCCCTTCCAGAGTAAACGTCATTCCGGGCGGCATGAACGCGCCGAAACTCTGTCCCGCGCTTCCATTGAACGTGATTTGGATCGTGTCCTCAGGCAACCCCGCCGGCCCGTGCCGCCGCGTCACTTCGCTGCCCACAATCGTTCCCACCACCCGGTTCACATTCCGGATCGGCAATGTTGAACGCACCTTCTGCTTCCGCTCGATCGCGGGTTTGCAGACCTTCATCAGCGTCGTCATGTCGAGCGACTCGGCAATCCCGTGGTCCTGCGCCATCTGGCAGTAGCGGCCAACCTCCGGACCCGCCTCGGGCTGATAAAGAATCGAGCTGAAATCCAAGCCCTTGGCTTTCCAATGCTCCACCGCCTGCTTCGCCTCCAAGCGATCCGTCCGGCCGACCATTTCGTTGATCGTCCGGAAACCGAGTTGCGCCATGATCTCACGCACCTCCTGCGCGATGAACTTCATGAAGTTGACCGCGTGCGCCGGATCACCGGTGAAGCGCTTGCGCAGCTCCGGGTCCTGCGTGGCCACGCCCACCGGGCAGGTGTTCAGGTGGCACTTGCGCAT
>CAZUUP010000811.1:0-2234 GCA_964623105.1 uncultured Akkermansia sp. | reverse complement strand
GCTGAATACTGCCACCCTGCACTCGTCGGCTTATCCGAAGCCGAAGTTATCAAATTGGGCGCCACCCGGGTTGCCGCCTATTGGCGATGGCTTTCAATTTGTCTGCGCATCATGGCCACCCTGAAGATTATCCACCCCGTCCTCCTCGCCCTGCTCATTTCCGGGTCGTTGCTCGCGCCTTTGACCGCCGCCCCGAACCCTGCCTCCGTTTCCCCAGCGCCATCGCCTGCCGCCGTCACCTTCTTCGAGGAAAAAATCCGCCCCGTCCTCGCCGAGCAATGTTTCAAATGCCATTCCGCCAAGGCCACCAAGCTCAAGGGCGGCCTGCGTCTCGACACCCGCGCGGGCCTGCTCAAGGGCGGCGAGACCGGCCCGGCCGTCACGCCCGATGAACCCGGCGGCGGCCTGCTCCTGAAATCCATCCGCCACACGGACAAAGACCTGAAGATGCCGCCCGAGACCAAGCTCCCGGACGACGTCATCGCCAATTTCGAGAAGTGGGTGAAGGCCGGCGCGGCCTTCCCCGACGCGCCCGCGCTCGCCGACAAATCCAAGGACGCCAAGCCGTGGTGGGACGCCGTTGGGGAAAAAGATTTGCTCCCCGCCGACCGCGCCATCCCGCAGGTCGTGGATCATTACGTCGCCGCGAAACTCGCGCGCCACAAGGTCCAGCCCGCCCCGCTCGCGAGCGATGCCAATCTCATCCGCCGCCTTACGCTCGATCTCGCCGGGCGCATTCCCACTGCGGCGGAAGTGCGCGAATTCACCACGGCCACCGGCGCGGACAAACGCGAGCGCCTTGTCGAGCGCCTCCTCCATTCACCCGGCTTCGCGCGGCATCAGGTCACGGAGTTCGACTGGCTGCTCACCGAGGGCCAGAGCAGCGGCCTGCGCGAATATCTGGCGCAGGCGTTCAAGGAAAACCGCCGCTGGGATCAAATCTTCAAGGACGTGCTCGCCGGCGACCCGCAGCGGCCCGAGGCCAAGGGCGCGGACGCCTTTCTCAAATCGCGCGCCAAGGACCTCGACCGGCTCGCCAACGACGTGAGTATCCGCTTCTTCGGCGTGAACATCAGTTGCGCGCAATGCCACGATCACCCGCTCGTGCCGACGTGGAAGCAGGACCATTACTATGGCATGAAGTCCTTCTTCAGCCGCACCTACGAGGCCGGCGAGTTCGTCGGCGAGCGCGAGTACGGCACGATCAGTTTCAAGACCGTCGTCGGCGAAACCAAGGCGGCGCGCCTGATGTTCCTGAGCGGCGACGCGGTCGAGGAACCGCCCGATCGCGAGCCGACCGACGCGGAAAAGAAGGAGGAGAAGCGTCGCAGCGAAGAGACCAAGAAAAGCAAAACCCCGCCGCCCGCGCCGAAGTTCAGCCGCCGCGCGCAACTTGTCGCCGCCGGCCTGAAGCCCGGCAACGAAGGCTTCTTCGCCCGCGCCATCGTGAACCAAATCTGGAACCGCCTCCTCGGGCACGGCCTCGTGATGCCCGTGGACCAGTTGCACGGGCAGAACGTCCCGAGCCATCCCGAACTGCTCCAATGGCTCGCGCGCGACCTCGTCACGCACCACTACGATCTGCGTCGGCTCCTCCGCGGCCTCGCGTTGAGCGACGCCTACGCGCGCAGCAGCCAGTGGGGCGAAGGCGCGCGCCCCGAGCCGGGCCTGTTCGCCGTGGCGCAGCCCCGCGCGCTCACGCCGCCGCAACTCGGCGCCGCGCTGCACGTCGCCGTCACCAGCCCCGCCGCGTTCCAGCGCAACGCCAGGCCCGAGGACTTCGAGAAATTCATCGACCAGTTGGAACGCACCGGCGGCGGCTGGACCAGTTCCCTCGAACGCCCCGGCGATGATTTCCAGGTGGGCGTGGACGAAGCGCTCTACTTCAGCAACAGCGACCGCGTGCAGCGCGAACTCCTCGCCGATTCGAGCGACCGCCTGCTCAAGCCGCTGCTCGAACTCAAGGACAACCGTGAACTCGCCACCACCGCCGTCTGGAACATCCTCTCCCGCCCGCCCGCCGACCACGAAACCAAGCTCCTCACCGACTACCTCGAACAACGCAGCGACCGCCCCACCGACGCCGTCCGCCAGCTCGTCTGGGCGCTGCTGACCAGCACGGAGTTTCGGTTTAATCATTGAGAAAAATGTCGTCGCGAAACTCCTCGGCCGAATCCCGCGCCACCCAAGAATCCCAACGGGATTCCGTCCTCCAGCCCAGGGTTGCGAGGCAC
>CAZUUP010000810.1:0-2235 GCA_964623105.1 uncultured Akkermansia sp. | reverse complement strand
TGCCGCCCCACCACCAGTCACCTTTGTTGGCGCGGCAGTCGAGATAGAGCGCATAGAAGTCATCGGGCGAGCGGTAGATGTCGTGGTTGCCAACGGTGCGCGTGCATTTCAGGCACGACACCACATCGTGCCCCGCCGAGTGCAGCACGACATAGAGCGGCGCGTTGGGGCGCACGTTCTTGGGGTGGACCACGATGAAGGTGTCCTGCTGCGGCTGCTTGTAACCCCACTCGGGGCGCACACCGTGTTGGAACACTTCCACGGGCCGGTCATTGATCCGGAGGTCCGCAAAATTCCCCGGCTTGGGTGCGGGCGCGCTGTCGGCCTTCCAGTCGGGCGCGGCGGCCGCCAGCGGGAGGATGGAAACGAGCAGAAGCGGCAGGGTTGCGACGGGCAATCGGTTCATGATCGAATCATTTGAAGAGCGGCGCGCGGTTCGGCCTGGAGACTTTTGCGAGGCTGACTGGCCCGACAATATGCGGAATCAAGGCGTGGCGCTTGGGGGCGAGTGTGCGGCTCCACCGGGCTTTGCCAAGAGTTTTCAACTGCCACGTGGACAACGCCGCAAAGGTTTTCGTCCGACCAACGGGCAACCGTCATGAAATTGCCAGCGAACTCGCCAGCATGGCCGTCGCCCGTGCGGCAACCGGAGCGCGGACAGCAGTTCAATAATCGCCCTCGGATTCCCACGGAAACCTGCAGCCCGCCCGGGACCATCGCCGGCTGCCGAGCCCGTGGGTTCCGTCCGAGGGCGGCAGGCTGGTGTCGGACTCACCAAATGCCCTGCGTGTAGTCCGGGGCTTGTGACACCGGCCAGGAATCATAACCGTTCGGGAATTTGTAGAATTCCACATGGCCGTCCGCAAAGAAGCTGACGACGCGCCGTTCCCCGCGATAGTTGTGCCACTCGGTCTTCTTGGCCAGAACGTTGCGGTCCTTGTGCCAGATGTAATCCCCAAAGACGAACTTGGTTGCCGGGGCGATGTTGAAGTCCGCCTCCCGACTGGTGGTCGCCAGCGAGGTGCCGGTCACATGGCGGACCTGAAAGCGGTCCATGTTCCACTGGATGGAATAGCTGCTCCCGTAACCCCAGAAGCAGTTCGCCACATTCCACACATCGTCACCGCCGTCCGACGGGCAGCGGAAGACGTTGGTGCCCAGCACATACCTGTTGAGCAGACGGCTGGTGCCCGGGGTCATTCCCGAACCGGCATTGTTGGTGCCGGTCTGCCCACCCCAGTCATTCCAGTTGTTGTGAACCGGATAAGCGTCGTCGTAATCGCCGACATAAATCTTGAGGGACAACCCGATCTGGCGGGCGTTGCTGATACAGGTGGCCTTGTGCGCCTTGGCCTTGGCCTGCCCGAGCGCAGGCAACAACATGCCCGCGAGAATCCCAATGATGGCGATCACAACGAGCAACTCGATGAGGGTGAACGCAGCCGATGAGGCGCGCGAGGAAGTGCGGAGCATAAGTTTACGCTGATGAGATCCGCCACCAACCCACTCAGGCGGGCAACCGGCAGTTCCGAATGCTCGCGCGGCGAGGGGTGGCGTGGCTGCCAAACAAATTGCTGGAAGAAGATTATTTCAACTCATCGCTCCCATGTCACCTTCTTTTCCAACTCCTCAGCCACAAAATTGACTCAAGGCGGTGGCAGGCTCCGTTGGAAAAAGGTGTTGTTCCAGGAAAAGCACGGGCGCCGAGCCCGCCCGCGAACTAGGTCTCAGCCCCGCCACCATTCCCTCGATGCCCACCACCTCACGGCGGGGCTTCAAACTCACGACAGCCCGAACCCCGGGCGGATAACCGGCCGAAACTTCAGACTTCCTCGAGTGCCTTCGTCGCATCGCCAAACTTCGGCATGCGCACGTCCATCTTGTCCATCATGGACAGGAAGAGGCGGCAGAGTTGGCGCTCGGGCTTGCCCTTGTAGTCGAGGGTGCGGCCGCCCTTGAGGCGGCCACCCGCACCGCCGAGGAGGACCACCGGGAGCTGGTCATTATCGTGCCGCGCGCCGGCCATCATGCTCGAGCAGTGCATGAGCATGGTGTTGTCGAGCAGCGTGCGCGAGCCTTCCTGAATCGCGTCGAGCTTCCGGGCGATGTAGGCCACTTGCTCCATGAAGAATTGGTTCACCTTCAGCCAGTCCTCGCCGTCGCTGTGCGAGAGCAGGTGGTGAATCATGTAGTCAATGCCGTTGCCCTTCTGCTGCACGCTCGGGAGGTTCGGGA
>CAZUUP010000809.1:0-2237 GCA_964623105.1 uncultured Akkermansia sp. | reverse complement strand
CGCCACCAGCGGAGATTGTCGGGGTCTTTGGCCGCGCTGGCTTCGCCGCCGGCGAGGGAGGAGGTCATGCGATATGCGGCGGAGGTCACGATGAGGCGGTGCAGATGCTTCATGCTCCAGCCGTTGTCCACGAGTTCGGACGCGAGCCAGTCGAGCAACTCGGGATGCGTGGGCGGCGGGTTCTTGCGGCCGAACTCGAACACGGTCGGCACCAGCGGCGTGCCGAAATGGCGGGTCCACAAATGGTTCGCGGCGACGCGCGCGGTGAGTGGATTGCGCGGGTCGGTGATCCAGTTGGCGAGCGCGCTGCGGCGGCCGCTGCTGGTGGGGCCAAACTCGACGGTCGGGTCGTCCTTGCCGGAATTGTAGAAACGTGTGGGTGTCCATTTCGCGCCGGAGACGGGCGTGACTTTCTCGGTGGCGGCGATGGGGGCGCTGATGTTCTTGATGGCTTTGTCGAGGGAGTCGCGGGCGGTTTTGAGTTCCTTCTCGACGGCGGCCTTCTTGTCCTTCGCGGCGCGGGCGAGGCGAAGCTCGGCGTCGGCGATGGTGTGGCGGGCCTTGGCGACGGCGGTTTCGCGTTCGGCGAGCACGGCGGTTTTCACTTTCTCACGTTCGGCATCGACGAGCGCGGGGTTGGGGGAATTGGTGCCGGCGTCCATCCTCGCCCAAGTGGCGCGCAGGGCGGCGATGCGATGTTCCAAGCTGACGAGTTCGGATTTCGCGAGGGTTACGGCGAGTTCGGCGATGTTGAGTTCTCGTTGCGCATCTTCAGCTGCGGCGCGGGCGGCCTCGGGCGTGTTGGGCTTCACGGCGACGACGGGAGCCGCGGGGGCGGCGGGCGCGGCTGAACTGGGTTCGCGAAGGACGACGCTGTCGGCGAGCGGCGACAGGGTGAATTCGTGGAAGACCGTGAGCGCTTCGAAGGTGACCAACTGGAGCGCGCCGTCGTGGCGTGCGAGGGGCGAGCGCCAGGCGAGGAGCGGGTCGCCGTTGAGGGAGGCGTTGATGAGCGGGCCGCGCACCTGCACGCGCAGGGTGTGTTCACGATTGAGTTCGACGGCCAGGCCGCGCATGCCGTCGGTCGGATACTGCCATTTCGCGCCGCGCCCGTAGGCTGCCTGGATTTTCGGGCCGTTGGCCATGGCGCTGACGTAAACCATCAGCTCGCTGTCGGCGGGCGCGGCGGTCTGGGTCGGGTCGGCCTGGGTGACATCGAAGGAGAGGCCGACGCTGCGGTAAATCGAGCCGCCGCGGGTCGTGAAACGAAGGGTTGCGTCAAAATCACGCGGCGCCTTTTCGAGCCAGCGCACGACGGCGCGGGCGGGGCCGTCGCGCTTTTGCTCCAGCCCGGCGGCCGAGTGCGACCAGTCGCCGCCGAAGAGTTTCCAGCGCATCGGCTCGGGTTGGGTGAAGCGGGTGGTGACGAGCGGGGCGACGGCGGGCGCGGCGGGAGTCGCGGCGGCGGCGGGCTTGGGAACGGACGGCTTTTTTGAAGGCGTGTCGTCGAGCAGTTCCTGCACTTCGTCCCGGGCGGGTTTGGTGACGGGGAGTTCGGCGGCGCGCTTTTGGGCGGCGGCGAGCGTTTCCTTCGCCTTCACGGCGGCGGCTTCGGTGGTTTCGATTTTCTTGCGCGCGGTGGCGAGCTGGGATTCGAGAATCCACGGGCGGCGTTCGGGTTGCCAGGCTTCGGGCGGGAGGGCGACGGGCTTGATGGCGAGTTCCTTGAAGGCGAGGATCTCGGGCACGCCGGGCGCGATGGCCGCGGATTTGTCGGGCCGGTTTTCATCGCCGCGCACGAAGCGGTAGGTGGGCGCGTCGAGCAGGCCGTCGTAGGCGCGGGGGATGCCGTCGCGGGTGAGGTCGGGTTCGCCGGGCAGGACATCCATGCGCACATGATACGGCTCGAAGAATGCGCGGAGCTTGTAGTAGTCGGCCTGCGCGATGGGGTCGTATTTGTGGTCGTGGCAGCGGGCGCAATTCATGGTGAGGCCGAGGAAGCCCTTGCTGACGTGCTCGACGGTTTCCTCCATCCACGAGTGGCGGTTGAAGAGAAACCAGTTGCGGGCAAGGAAACCCGTGGCGCGGAGTTTCTGGAGATCGGTGGGATGCGATTCGTCGGCGGCGAGCATGAGGCGGATCATCTCGTCGTAGGGCGTGTCGGCGTTGAGGGATTCCACGATCCAGTCGCGCCAGTGCCAGATGTGTTTCTGGCTGTTGCGGAGCTGGTCGCCGAG
>CAZUUP010000808.1:0-2251 GCA_964623105.1 uncultured Akkermansia sp. | reverse complement strand
CTTACAAACCCGCGTTGGGACCCGGCAGCAAAAGACACGCCACGATGCGTTTCCTCCCGCCCCCCGTTCTGCGATTGGCAACCGCGAATTCCCGCCCCTATATTCTTCGCGCCATGCAAACTGATTTTGCCCATCGCCCGCGCCGGAGCCTCATCCTGGCCGCCTGCCTGATCGCCGCTTTCACCGTCCGCGCGCAGCACGACGAAGCCGAGAAACCCGCCACCGGCAAAATCGAGAAGCCCATCATCTTCCTCGACAAAAACCCCCGCATCATCGCCTACCAGTTGGGCCGACTTTCCAACGAGCAGCTCCTCCTCGTGGACCGCGAGACGTCGCACCCCAAGTTCGCCCCCGTTTACGAAGCCATCCTCGGCCGTCCAAAGATGGCCCCGAAATTCCGCGAGGAATCCCTTGCCGCCCTCGCCACAATCAACAAAACCGACGCCGCCACCGAAATCCTCGCCGCCCTCAAACGCCTCGATCCCGAGAAAAGCCCCGGCGTCCTCCCCGAACTCGCCCGGCTCCTCCTCGCGCAAAAACCCGACGCCCTGAAAAAACAGCAGGCCGCCCTCGAGGAACTCGCCGGCACCGACGGCCCGCCCTCCGCCCGCCAGGCCGCCTTCGCCGCGCTCACCGGCATTCAACCCGCCGATGCGCTCCTCACCTTCGCCGAGGACAAACCCGCCGGTCCCGAGCAACTCCTCCTCTCGCTCCTCTTCGTCACCGATGCGCCGCGGCGCGCCGCGTTCTTTCCGAAGGTCGAGTCCCTCCTCAAACCCGAGACCGAGGAAGCCCTCCGGCGCGCCGCCATCCAGGCCGCCGGCCGCATGACCGGACACGAACCCGCCGTCTTCGCCGCACTCGGCAAACTCGTCGCCAGCGGCACCGATGTCCCCGTTGTCGCGCGTGCCCTGCTCTCGCTGCCCAAGGACAAATGGCCCGCACCCGCGCTCAAGGAACTCGGCGACGCCCTCCTCGAACAGGCCAGACAGGTTCCTGACGACCAGCGCACGCAGAACGATTTCCTCGACCTCACCCAGCTCGGCACCGACCTCGCGCTCAAACTCCCCAAGGAGCAAGGCGTTCCCCTGCGCAAGGCCTTCGGCAGCCTCGGCGTCCGCGTCATCCGCCTCGGCGCGCTCATCGAGCAGATGTTCTTCGACAAGACCCTCATTGTCGTCGAGGCCGGCAAACCCTTCGAGCTGGTCTTCGAGAACGGCGACGTCATGCCGCACAACTGGCTGCTCGCGCAACCCGGTTCCCTCGAGGAAATCGGCACCGCCTCCGAGAAGATGCTGCCCACGGCCGACAAGACCGGCCGCCTGTACGTCCCCGACTCGCCGAAAGTCCTCGCCGCCACCAAACTCGTGAACCCCGGCGAGAGCGCCCGGGTCCGCGTCACCGCCCCCGCCACGCCCGGCGACTTCCCCTACGCCTGCACCTTCCCCGGCCACTGGCAGCGCATGCGCGGCGTCCTCAAGGTCGTCCCCGATCTCGACGAATACCTCGCCAAGGCCCCCGCCGAACCCGCCGCCCCGGTCATCACCGAATGGAAGCTCGCCGATCTCGCCCCCGACCTCGCCAGCCTCGGCCAGGGACGCAGCATCGTCCGCGGCAAGGAACTCTTCACCTCCGTTGGTTGCATCGCCTGCCACAAGGCCGGCAAGGATGGCGTCCTCTACGGCCCGGAACTCACCGGCGTCTTCGCCAAGTTCAAAGGTGACGCCCAGGCCGTCCTCGCCGAAATCCTCGATCCTTCCAAAAACCTCGAACCCCGCTACCGCGCCTACACCTTCAAGCCCACCGGCAACGACGATCCCTTCACCGGCTTCCTCGTCAGCGAAGACGCCACCACCCTCACCATCCAGACCGGCCCCGCCGAAAACCTCATCCAGAAATTTCCCAAGAAGGACATCACCGGCCGCGAACCCCAGCCCAATTCCATCATGCCCGCCGGCCTGCTGAACCTCCTGACCAAAGACCAGATCCTCGACCTCCTCGCGTTCCTGAAGGCGGCCGGCGACACGGCGCAGAATAAATAAGTCCCGCCGAAGCTTCCGCCCAGATTCGCACCAATCGGCCGGTTCGGCATTTGTCCGACCGGCCGCCTCCCACCCGGCTCCGCCGCTCCTTTTCCCCTCTCCCGGCGAAAGCGGAGCAGGTGAGAAGGGATGGCGCATACTTCCAGTTCCCTGCGCCCATTGCGAAAACTCTCCCAGTAGCCCGGGCGGTTGCGAACATTCCGCTTCCC
>CAZUUP010000807.1:0-2260 GCA_964623105.1 uncultured Akkermansia sp. | reverse complement strand
CCCAACGGGATTCCGGCCTCCAGCCCAGGGTTGCGAGGAACGAGCTACCCTGGGAGACGCCGACAAAACGCCACAACCCCAACGGGGTTGCGGCCCCCCGTGCTCACGGGAAGAACCCGGCAGCGGACCGTAGCCGCCGACGTGAGGAGGCGGACTTCACTAACCTGGACATGCGACCGTTCCGCCTCGTCACCTCGGCGGCTACGATTTCACGCCTTTCGTATTCACACTCTTCCCCGGTACCGCAGGTGTCCCCGCCCGCGAGTTCCAGCGGCGTCCCGCCGCACGGATCGATTCGCGCGAGCGCCCCGGGAGCGCGGCGTTTACGCCGCAGAAGCGCCGACATGGAACGAGCACGCTTCGAATATTCCGCAATCGCTTCGCCCTCCACCTTGCTGCGGCGTGAACGCCGCGCTCCTTTCCATTCAACTCACTCCCGCGCCTTCACCCTCCTCGAACTCATCCTCGTGATGGCGATCCTCACCATCGTCCTCGCCGTCGCGTCCCCCTCCCTCGCCAACTTCTTCCGCGGCCGCACCCTCGACTCCGAAGCCCGCCGCTTCCTCGCCCTCACCCACCACGCCCAGAGCCGCGCCGTCAGCGAAGGCATCCCCATGCAACTCTGGATCGACGACCGCGCCCGCACCTACGGCCTCCAAGCCGACCCCGGCTACACCCCCGACGACCCCAAAGCCATCCAGTTTGAAATCGCCCCCGACCTCCAACTCGAAATCACCGTCTCCACTACAGCAACACCGCGCACGACCAATCCCACGCCCGCCGCCAACAATAATAATAACAACAGCACCACCACCCTCCGCTTCCAACCCGACGGCGCGCTCCCGCCCGGCAACGCCCCCAGCATCCGTTTCCGCGGCACCGACGACACGACCCTCACCCTCGCCCCCGGCCGCAACCGCCTGAATTATGAAATTCAAAGCGACTCCCAGCGCTAAACCGGCGACCGCACGGCGCACCTCCGCGTTCACCCTCGCCGAGGTCTTGGCGGCCCTCGTCTTCATGGCCATCGTCATCCCCGTCGCCGTGCAAGGCCTCCGCATCGCCAGCCTCGCCGGGCAGGTCGGCGAACGCAAAACCGCCGCCGCCCGCCTCGCCACCCGCGTCATCAACGAAATCCTCGTCACCGGCCAGTGGAAAGAATCCGCACCCGGCGGCACCCTCCTCGACGGCCCCTACGAATATCGCTGGCGCGCCACCTCCGAAGCCTGGACCGAAAACGCCCTCCGCCTCATCTCCGTCCAAGTCCAATTCGACATCCAAGGCCAACCCTACGACGTCACCCTCTCCACCCTCGCCGACACCTCCCAGCCCTAACCCCTGATTACCGATTACTAACCGCTGATTACTGACCACAGACCACCGATTACTAAGCACTAATTACTAATCACTAATCACTAATCACTAATTACTTTCCCCCCGTGCGCCCCTCCCCCCCAACCGCCGCGTTCACCCTGCTGGAACTGCTCATCGCCGTCTCCATCTTCGCCGTCGTGTTGGGCGCCATCACCACCGTCTTCTACAGCGCCATGCGGCTCCGCAACAAAACCGCCGCCCGCTTCGACGAACTCCTCCCCATCCACCACGCTGTCACCGTGATTCAGCGCGACCTCACCGGCCTCGTCGCCCCCGGCGGCACCTTTTCCTCGTCATTCAAAACCGCCGCCCTCTCCGGCGGACAAGGCGAACAACACGCCACCGTCTTCTGCACCGCCACCGCCCCCGTGGACGACACATCGCCCTTCTCCGAACTCCAGAATATTTCCTACTACCTCGACGGCAACGCCGGCCCCACCGGCGGACGCGACCTCATCCGCGCCGTCACTCGAAACCTGCTGCCCCCGACCACCACGGACTCCGACAAACAATGGCTTCTCGGCAACGTCCGCACCCTCACCTTCACCTACTACAACGGCTCCACCTGGGCCGACACCTGGGACTCGACCACCCAGACCAACAACCTGCCGCGCGCCGTCAAAGTCCAACTCAACCTCGCCGCCCCCGACTCCACCCGCGCCGTCCCCCCGCCCATCGAACTCGTCGTCCCCCTCCTCGTCACCGCCCGCACCAACCAAACCGCCAACACCGGAGGCCAGCCGTGATCCTCACGCCGCAAAAGCGCCCGAGGACTGGCGCACTCCAAAACGCTCCCGCGCCCACGCGGCCCGACCGACCGCGCGCCAGCGTTTTGGAGTGCGGTGACTTGTCACCGCTTTCTCAAGGCGACTTGTCGCCGTCGAAC
>CAZUUP010000806.1:0-2264 GCA_964623105.1 uncultured Akkermansia sp. | reverse complement strand
CGAGGTTGAAATCCGCGACGTGGCCGGCGCGTTCCGGGGTCACCTTGTCGCTGGCGAGTCCTTCCCAGACCTGGCCGCGATACAGGGTGTAAGCGAGGTTGCCGGGGACGCGCGTGTCTTGGAGCAGGTAGTGGGCGATGCGTTCGAGATCTTGACCGGCGAGCCGGAGGTCGGGCATGCGGCCGGAAGGACGGGTGGCGTGGGGTTGGCGTAGGAAGTTGACGAGGCTCTTGAAGCTGTATTTTGGATCGAGCGCACCCAGCGGGACGGAGGTTTTGGGGAGCGACTCGGCACCTTTCTCGTCCCGCGGCGAGTGGCAGGCGGCACAGCCGCGGGAGTGAAAGAGGCGTTTGCCGTGCTGGGCGGCGACGGCATCGGGCGGTTGGAGGGAGAAATCGCTTTTCTTGAGGGACAGCAAGAAGTGGGTGAGTTCGGTTGCGACCTGCTGGCGGTCGCCGGCGGGGCGGTGGGCGAGAAGGTCGGGCATCGAAGTGCCGGGTTTGGTGCCGTGCGGATTCTGAAGGAAGGACTCGAGGTAGGCGGGATTGATGCGGGAGCCGAGGTCGGCGAGGCGGGGGGCTTTCTTCGAGCGCGTCGGCAGGGAGGCACCGCCCGAGTGACAGGCGACGCAGTTCAATTCCTCGATCAGGATCTGGCCTTTGAGCTGGGGTTCGAGTTGGGCGGAGGCAAGCCCGGGGAAGATTGGTTCGGCGAGTGCGGTGGTTGCGGTACCAAACAAAAGCGCCGTTCCGAGGGCGACCAAGGCGAGGAAGCAAGGGCGGAGCGGCGGGGTGATCCTCGATGCTGGCTGCGGACCGATTGAAGAAGCGGCTGGCAGGGTGGGGGAGGATTTCGGTGACGTCGGGTTCAAGGTTGGAAAGCCTTTAACTTTGCGGAAATTGGCGCAACAGGTTTTTGTCGGTTACGGCGGCTCGCGGAGGGTTGGGGGCGGTGTGTCGGCCTGAAGGGTTCGGTGGTTGGCGGCGGCGGGTGTGGATAGGGCCTGGCGGGTTGGCCGGGTGGCTCAATTTGGCGGTTCGTCGGCGGGCTGGCGGGATGTTTTCGGGCTAAGCGAACGGGCGGGGCGGCCGATAGCATGGGTAACGAGTGGGGAATGTGAGGCCGACATTGTGCTTGCAAAGTGAATGATTCGGTCCCTTATTCGTCGGCAGTCAGAGCACTTTGAAAGTGCGGTAAATTCAGCCAAACAGCATGGTACATAATCAACAGGAGAGGGTGCTTTGAACCGCCCCAGTTTTCCTTCCCGCAGTCCGGCTTCTTTCGTCAGGGTCAACGGCAAAATTCGCGCGCGCGAAGTGCGTCTTATCGGTCCTGAGGGTCAACAAATTGGTGTAGTATCCCTGAGTGATGCCCTGAACCGGGCGCGCGTCGAGGGGGTGGATTTGGTCGAGGTGGCGCCGAATGCCAACCCGCCGGTCTGCCGGTTGGTGGACTTCGGGAAGTTCCGCTACGAACAGTCCAAAAAGGAGAAGGAGTCCCGCAAGCGGCAGCATGCGTCGAAGCTCAAGGAAATCCAGTTGAGCGCGAGCATTGATCCGCATGATTTCGGGGTGAAGCTGACCCATGCCATCGACTTTTTGTGCGATGACATGAAGGTGAAGTTGAGCCTGCGTTTCCGCGGTCGCGAGATGGCGCACCAGGAGTTTGGGCACAAGGTGGTTGCGAAATTCATCACGGATACGGCGCCGTATGCGGTGCCGGATGCGCCGCCGAAGTTGATTGGCAAGAGCATTACGGTGATTTTGTCGCCGCTGCCCCGCAACAAGCGTGCGAAGAATCCGAACCTGAACGACGATGGGAGCCTGAAGGACGAGGGTTCGAAGCATCATCGCAATCCGGAGGAGGATCATGAGCACGATCATGATCATGAGGAAGGCGAGGCGGAGCACGATCATGCCGCGGACGGGCCGGAGGCGGGCGGTAATGCTGCGGTGAAGCCGGTTTAGGCGGAACAGTGGATTGAAGGGGGGTGGCGTTCGGGGGGCGCGGCTCGCGCGGGGAGCGGCGTGTTCATGGACGGGAACTGCGTGGAGGTTCGACCGCGATGAGTCGCACTCGAGAATGCAGTGGCGAGTCACCGCGCTCCACAATCGGCGTGCAGGGACGTTGCTTTGGCTGCTGTTGGGGTTCCAGGGGTAGGGTAGATTGCGCGTGGGAGTTTGCTTTGCGGCTGCGGGGAGGAGATTAATTTCAGCCTGGATTACGCAGTTGAAAACCATCCTGCTGCTGGCAAACCACTAAAC
>CAZUUP010000805.1:0-2272 GCA_964623105.1 uncultured Akkermansia sp. | reverse complement strand
CCCTCTCCCCATCTGATGGGGAGAGGGTGGCCGAAGGCCGGGTGAGGGGTTGGTGTGCGTTCTCATCGCTATGCCATTGATGGAAACGCTCTAACGGAGCACCTTGCGCATGCCCAACGACGACACACGCTACGACCTCTTCCTCAGCTACGCGCGCAAGGACAACACCCCCAGCCCCGGCTCCCCGCGGGGCTGGGTGGCGGCCATTCACGAGCACATCCTCGCCGACCACCGGAAATTCTCCACCGCGCCGCTGCGGATCTTCTTCGACACGCTGGAAATCAAAGACGCCGAGGACTGGCGGCACCGCATCCTCGGTGCGCTGCGGCAGTCGAAGATGCTTCTCGTCTGCCTCTCGCCGAACTACTTCGCCAGCCGGTATTGCCGCTGGGAATGGGAGGAATACGTCAAGCGCCAGGTCCACCAGCTCATGGGCAGCGAGAGCGTGGCCACCGTTTATTTCGTGGAGGTGCCTGGCAGCGACGAGCAGGCCAATGCGAAATGGCTCGACGAGATCACGCGCGGCAACTTCACCGACCTGCGCCCGTGGTTCCCCGAGGGCGCGGAGGCGTTGCAGAAAAAGGAAGTCAGCGACCGCATGGCGCGCCTCGGCGAGACGCTCTGGGAACGCCTCCAGCGCGCCCGCCGCGCCGAGGCCGTGCCGGGCAATCTCCGCTGGCAGAATCCGCACTTCGTCGGCCGCCGCGAGGAATTGCTGAAACTCCACCAGCAGCTCGGCCTCGGCTCCGTTGGCGTGGTCACCGCCGTGCAGGGGCTCGGCGGGCAGGGCAAGACCGAGCTGGCCGTCGCCTACGCGCATGGCTTTGCCGATTCGTATCCCGCCGGACTCTGGAGCCTCGCCGCCGAGGGCGAGAAGGAACTGCTCCCGCTCATCGGCAAGCTCGCCTGGGAGCGCGCCCTCGGTTTCACGCCCACCGACGCGGAGAAGAACGATCCCGTCCTCCTCGGCCGCGGCGTGCTCGAGCATTTGAGCGTGCTCGAGCATTTGAAACAGCGCGCCGAGGCCGTGAAAAACCGCGACCCCGACCGCGGTGCCGCCTGCCTTCTCCTCCTCGACAACGTCTCCGACCCCGCGCTGCTCTCCCCCGCGCAACTCGCCACCCTGCCCGGCGGCATGGGCGCGGGCTGGCTCCGCATCGTCGCCACCACGCGGCTCGACGTGAGCGCGCAGAAGGGCCGCCTCGCCGTCCTCGCCGTGGACGCGCTCGATGAGGACACCGCCCTCAGCCTCATCCGCGACCACCAGCCCTTCCGCGATGCGCAGCGGCGGCCCATCACCGATCCGGAGCAGAGCGTGCCGCGCGGCGTGCCCACCTTCGCCAGCGACGCCGAGGAAGCCGCCGCGCGGGAGATCGTCCGCGCCCTCGGCGGCTTCACCCTCGCCGTCGAGCAGGTGGGCGTCTTCCTCGGACTCCATCCCGAGGTCACGCCCACGGCCTATCTCGCCGACCTCAAGGCGCGGGGGCTGACCCCGACCTTCCAGCTCGGCACGCGCGAGGAAATCGTCACCGCCACCGAACTCGACCCGGAGCGCGCGAAGCAGGGCGCCGCGAACCAGGCCAAGCAGCTCGCGCTGATCCTCGACGCCACGCTTGCCCGGCTTGATGCCCCGGCGCGCACCGTGCTTCAGTTCGCCGCGTTGCTCCCGCCGGATACCGTGCCCTGGCCGTGGCTGCGGGAGTTGACCATCGCGCGGCATCCGGAGCTGGGGGAAAAGGGCGGTCTCGGCACCGACCCGTGGCTGGCCGTGCAGCGCCGCCTGACCGGCCTGCGCTTGCTCACGCAGGGCGATCATCCGGAAATCGGCCGCATCCACCGGCTCGTGGCGGCGCACGTGGCTCGACATTCCGATGTTGAGACGCACGACCCCGCGCATCCGGACTCGACATCGGAATGTCGAGCTACGTTGGAAGCCCACCTCGCCGCCCGAGCTTGGGCCATCTACAAAACACAAGCCGCCCCTGCCGCCTGGGAACTGGACGCCCTGCTCATCGCCGCACCGCACTGGCTCGTCGGGAATCCCGTCCGCGACCTGGCAAACGCCTCCGTTTTCCTGTCCGACAAAATCATCACCTACCGCACCCTCCCCGCCGCCGCTGTCTTCCTCGCCACCGTCCATCGCGTGCTCACCGCCCTCGCCGCCAGCCATCCGGCCAACGCTGAGTGGCAGCGCGACCTGTCGGTGTCGTTCGACAGGCTCGGCGATCTGGCGACGGCGCAGGGGAATCTGCCCGAGGCCCAGCGGCTCTTC
>CAZUUP010000804.1:0-2275 GCA_964623105.1 uncultured Akkermansia sp. | reverse complement strand
GGCTCCGTTCTCACCGCCACCCTCCTCTCACTCGGCCATCAGGTCACCGTGCTGGACAACTTCATGTTCCGCCAATACACGCTGACCGACTGCTGCCAGTTCCCTGCCTTCGAAGTCGTCCGCGGCGATTGCCGCGACGAGGCCACCCTCAAACCCCTCGTCGCCAAAGCTGACGTCATCATCCCGCTCGCGGCCCTCGTCGGCGCGCCCCTGTGCAACGGCGACCGCGTCGCCGCCCAAACCACCAACTTCGACGCCATCGCCCTCCTGTGTCGCCTGGCCTCCCGCGACCAACGCATCCTCATGCCCGTCACCAACAGCGGCTACGGCATCGGCGAAAAGGGCATTTCCTGCACCGAGGACAGCCCGCTCCGCCCCATCTCCCTCTACGGTGTCACCAAGGTGCAGGCTGAGGAAGCCGTCCTCGCTCGCGAGAACAGCATCAGCTTCCGTCTTGCGACCGTCTTTGGCATGTCCCCCCGCATGCGCCTGGACCTGCTCGTCAACGACTTCGTTTACCGCGCTGCCATGGACCGCGCCGTCGTCATTTTCGAGGGACATTTCAAGCGCAACTACATCCACATCCGCGACGTCGTGCGCGCCTTCATTCACGGACTCGATCAGTTCGAGAAGATGCGCGGCAGGGCCTACAACGCCGGCCTCGACGACGCCAACCTCTCAAAACTCGAACTCTGCGCCGTCATCCGCAAACACCTTCCCAAATTCGTTTACCTCGAGGCCCCCATCGGCGAAGACCCGGACAAGCGCGACTACATCGTGTCCAACGCCCGCCTCGCCGCCACCGGCTTCCGCACCGAATGGAGCCTCGACCGCGGCATCACCGAACTCATCAAGGGCTACACCATCCTCCGCAACAACTCCTACGCCAACGTCTGATCCTCTCAAAAGGTTTCCCACCACGTGAACCTTCCGTTGGACCAAGTCACCGCCGTCGTTCTTGCCGGCGGCTTTGGCACCCGCATTAAACACCTCCTCCGCGACCTGCCCAAGCCGATGGCCCCCGTCGCCGGCCGGCCCTTCGTCGAATGGGTCGTCCGCTATCTCGCCCGGCAGGGCATCACCCGCGCGATCCTCTCGACCGGCCATCTCGCCGACACCATCGCCAGCCATTTCGCCCCCCAACCCGTTCCCGGCATTCACGTCACCTGCGCGCAGGAAAACGCCCCGCTCGGAACCGCCGGCGGCTTTCTCAACGCAACCCGCTCCACCACCCAAACACCACCAGCCTGGCTGGTGCTCAACGGCGACTCGCTCGCATTCTTCGACCTCGCCGCACTCGCCACCCGACTCTCCCACCCGCAAAACATCGCCGCCATCGCCGGCCTCGAGGTTCTAGACGCATCGCGCTACGGCACCCTCGCCAGCAACCATCAAGGACAGCTCACCGCCTTCCTCGAAAAGCGGCCCGGACGCGGCGTTATCAATGCCGGCATTTACCTCATTCGCCATCAAGCGCTCGCCTGCTTCCCCGCGAAAACTCCCCTGAGTTTCGAAACCGACGTCTTTCCCTGGTTCCTCACCCGAAAATTCCCGGTCGCCACCCACATCGCCCGCGCCCCCTTCCTCGATATTGGCACCCCCGAATCCTTGCCGCAAGCCGAGGAATTCATCGGCGACCACCCAGAACAATTCACCGCGGACTGACTGTTTCACGCCCGAGTCGCCGGTCAACGATGGGCGGTCTGCACCATTTACCCAAGAGCTCTTTCCCCGCCCAGAAGGCTTCCCTTGCGTCAACCCGGTCCGAGCGATCTGCAGACGCTGACGCGCAGACCCTGCGGGTCTCGTCCCGCATTTAGTCGAATGCCCCGCTGCAATCATCCGCCGAGGCAACAGCCTCCGCGGGGTGCGAGTTGGCACAACAACTGCGACCCTCCTCACTCAATTTAGCCACGCGGAGCGAACCGGAACACCCAGAATCTCGGCACCCGAATCAATCAATTTTACGCAACGCCAACTTGACCCAAACACCGCCCCCCTCGACCATTCCCCAGAAGCCTCTTCCGCCCCCGAGCTGGAAAACAGGACTCGCCATTGCAAAACTTCGGCAGTGGAATTGTATTGCAAGCGTGTTTTGCCAACGCAAGCTCAACGAAACATTAACTACATAAACTTATGGCACGAATCAGCCTGGTCTATCCAAGTGACGGGTTATGCTACAAATTCGCCCGCTACCGCACGCGCCGCATGCCGTTGGGCCTGGCCTATATTGGTGCCGCCCTGGAGAAGGCGGGCCATGACGTCAAAGTGACCG
>CAZUUP010000803.1:0-2278 GCA_964623105.1 uncultured Akkermansia sp. | reverse complement strand
TTCATCGCGTCTCTGTGGTCATCAGGATCGGCTTCAATGAATCGTTACGGCTGAGCAGTGTTGCCGGCGGATGGAACCCCTCTCCCTTGATCCCTCTCCCCTCCGGAGGAGAGGGAAACCCGATTCTGCAGCGCATCCGATTCTTTGACGGATGTGCGTGAAGCGGTGTGACCGTAGTGCGTTGAGAAAATCAGGGTCTGCATCGGCTCCAGACCGTTATCCTTCGGGCAAACAAAGGCGGATTGCCAATCCGTTGATTCGTTTGCGTGCAGCGCGTCACGGCGGTTCATCAAAGCCGGCGCGAGCGGAGCTGGATCGGGTTATTTCGCGCGCAGCCAGGCGAGGAGGTCGGCGAGGTCCTGGGGCTTGAGGACGGCTTCGAGGCCCTCGGGCATAAGGGAGAGGCCGGAGCCGAGGAGTTCCTTGAGGTCGGTGCGGAGGACGGGCGTTTCGGTGCCGTCGGAGGATTTCAGGACGAGGTTGTTCGGAGTCTCGGCGGTGATGATGCCGGAGTATTCGTTGCCGGATTTGGTGATGGCGGTGTAGCCGAGGTAACGGGCTTCGACGGCGGCGTTGGGATCGAGGATGGCGGTGAGGAGCCACTCGGTGTCGCGCGTGGCGGTTTGTCCGAGGTCGGGGCCGATTTCGTGGCCTTCGTTTTTCAGGCGATGGCAGGTGGCGCAGTTCTTGGTGAACAGTTCGCGGCCGCGCGCCGTGTCGCCTTTGAGCGTGTCCACTGCGGCGTAGTCCTTGATGACCTTCGCACGGTCCGCGCTGGTGGCGGCGAAAAGTTGCGTGGCGCGGTCGCGGAGGGCGGCCTGTGGGTGGGTGGTGAGCTTCTGGCGCTGGGCGGGGCTGATTTGCGTGGGTGCGACCTGTCCGCGTTCGAGGGCGGCGAGGAGGGTGTCAATCCACGCCGGGCGAGAGAGCAACGCGCTGAGGACGGCCTCGCGGAGCGCGGGGCTGTGGGCCTTCCAATCGGCGAGGAGGGCCGCTGCGGAGTCAGTGCCGCCGAGCTTGGCGAGCTGCGCGACGGCGGCGGATTGGATTTCGGCGGGGTGCTGGGGTTGGAGAAGGGTGGTCAGGGTGGCGATGTCGGCAGAGCGGTCGGCGGGGAATCGCCCGAGAATGCGGAGGGCAGAGTTTCTCGCACTTTGGGTGGCAAAATTATCCGCCGTCGTGGTTCGTGCTTCTGCCAGCGCGGCGGACAGGTTGGTCATGGCAGCCTGCATTTTTGGCGAGCAGCCTTGGCGGAATTCCTCCCACGACTTCCCCTTCTCTTGCAGCACATCAGTGATCGCCACAATCGCGTCGAACTGCCAGTTCCGGAATGGACCCCAGTAGCGTCGGAACATCGGTGAGAGAGCGTCGATCGCCGTGGCGGCACCATCGCGAATTACCATGGAAACCAACTCCGTGTGGACATCGTAAAACCGGTTGGCGGCTTCGTGCTTGAACGCATACGTGAGAATGGCGGGCGCGTGAGGACGTGCCGAACTGAGGAGCGCGGTGATTTCCCGCGGACTATTTCGAGCGGCCAACGCCAGATCAAACAACAGGAAGCTGGCGGCGGGGGTGGGGCTTTCGCCCAGAAGCAGGGCGATTTGAAACCGCACCGGCGGATCAATGTTGAGCAGATCTGGTCCCGGAACCATCTCTCGCGAGACCGTCGGTGGGTGCCGACTCCTCCAAGCCTGCCCGCAGGCCACGCGAAAGCTTTTCAGGAGCGGCGATTCGGGTTCGGGAGTGGAAAAACTGGACCGGCTATCTGTCGGATGCAGGTGTTTCAACGCAGCAGCGATCTGGTCTTCACCGGTACGTAGCGCGTTAATCACAACGTTTTCATCCGGGTCATCGAGGGCGAATCCGAGGAGATCGTCAGGCAGGGCATCCAAGCCTTTCAGCGTGCGGAGGACCTGAGCGCGCACCTTTGGCTTTGCGGAAGTCTCCAAGAGCCGCTGCAGGGCTTTCACAGCGAACTGATCCTTCCGTTCCACCAGCAGCCGTTGCGCCGTGTCGCGCTGCCAGCCGCTCGGGGAGTCGAGGGCGGTGACGAGTTCAGCGGCGTTCAGTTTGGCGAGGTTCGGGATTTTGCGGGCCGGTTTGTCCACCGGCACGACGCGCCAGATGCGGCCTTTGTCCGCACCGGCACGGAGATCGAGGCGGGCCTGGGTTTCGGGGGCGATCCATTCGGGATGCTCCAGCACGAAACGGTAGAAGTCCGCGATGTAGAGCGCGCCGTCGGGGCCGGTCTTGAGCATCGTGGGGCGGAACCAGT
>CAZUUP010000802.1:0-2284 GCA_964623105.1 uncultured Akkermansia sp. | reverse complement strand
CGGCGGCGGAACCAGACGAGGAGGCCGAGGAGGAGGACAAAGCCGGGGAGGCCGGCGAGGACGAGCCAGCGGAGGCTGGTCATCTGGCCCTGGGTGATGGTGAGGGTGTATTCGGTGATCTTGCGGGGGCCGATGCCGCCGAGGAGTTGGGAGCGGTCGAGGAGCCAGTTGATGGTGTGCCAAGCGAAGTCGCGGTTGGCGCCGGCCTCGATGAGTTTGTTGCCGAGGAAGAAGGAGTCGCCGGTGACGACCATGCGGGTGGAGCCGCGGTCGAGGTTGACGTCTTTGATGGTGCCTTTTTCGACGGCGATCATGAGGGGGATGGAGCCGCGGGGATCGGTGGCGGGATTGGGGCGCGGGATGCCGTCGCGGAGGTCGTTGACGGCGATGCCGTCGGGGCTGGAGGTGGCGAGTTCGACGACTTGGGGCGCGTCGCGGTCCTGGGGACCGGTGCGTTTGAGGATGGGGCGGGGGAGGATTAGCTGGAGGGGAAGCTGGGCCTGGCGGAGGGCGCCGACGACGGGGTGGGAGCCGTAGTCGGCAACGATGACGGAGCTGTTGCTGCGGGATTTTTTTTCATCCACGACGACGCCGGTGCCGAGGTCCACGCCCCATTTGCCGAGGAGGCGGTCGAGGCCGGTTTGAGAGCGGTAATTGAGGAGGAGGAAGAGGCGGCCGCCCTTGTTGAGGAAGCGGTCGAGCTTTTCGATTTCGGCGGGGTCGAAGGCGGTGGTGGGTCCGGGGATGATGACGAGCTGGGTCTGGGTCGGGATGTCGTTGGTGCCGGTGAGGGAGAGGGAGCGGACCTGGATGCCGTTTTCGTTGAGGAGGGCGGCGAAGCGGGCGTAGCCGAAGTCGTTGAGGGATTCGGAGAGGTCGTGTTCGCCGTGGCCGGTGAGGACGGCGGCGTGGAGGGTCTGGGGGTCGGCGACGGTGCGGATGGCGGAGGTGAACATGCGTTCGCCGAGGAAGGCCTTGCGTTTGACCTCCTTGCTTTCGCCGCTGACGACTTTGGAGATGTCGTAGTCGGAGAGTTCGGACTGGGCGACGATGCGGGATTTGCCGCGGCATTCGAAGATGATGAGGTCCTTGGCCTGCGGTGGGAGTTTGTATTGGGCCTTGATGATTTCGGCCTTGGCGGGTTCGAGGGTGTAGTTGACGACGTCGAGGGAGAGTTTGCGGGGGTTGACGGCGGTGTATTCCTTGAGGAGTTGGGAGACGGAGCCATAGAGCATTTCGTCGGGATCGTAGTAGAGGACGATTTTGACGGGCTCGGGAAGGGACTGGAGGATCTGGAGGGTGAGGGGGGAGAGTTGTTCCTTGGCAGCGAGGGAGAGCGGGAGGCGGAGGTAGTGGCGGGAGGCGAGGTAGTTGAGCATCGCCATGACGGCGACGAGGGCGACGATGGCGACGATGGTGTTGGTGCCCAGGCCCCATTTGCGACCGTTGGAGAAGCTGTCGGGTGAATCGGCGTCCATGGGGGTCATTTCCAGCGCCGGCTTTCGACGACTTTCAAGGTGAAGAAAAGGAAGCTCACGGTGAGGCTGAGGTAGAAGACGACGAAGCGGGTGTCCACCATGCCGCGGGTGAAGTCGCGCATGTGCTCGACCATGGAGATGTGGGAGTAAAGTTTGGACTGCCAGCCCGGGGTGACAGGGACGATGGTGGAGAGGAAACTGAGGAGGAAGAGGCCGAGGCCGAGGGCGAAGGTGATCATGGCGGCGATGACCTGGGCGCGAGTGAGAGAGGAGGCGAAGCAGCCCATGGCGAGATAGAACGAGCCGAAGAGGAGGATGCCGACGAAGGTGCTGACGATGGTGCCAGGATCGATGGGGGGCAGGTTGATGGAGTTGTAGCGCAGGAGATAGGGATAGGCGAGGGCGGGAAGCCAGGCGAGGAGGTAGAAAAGGAGGGAGCCGGTGAACTTGGCCATGACGACCTGGAGGTCGGTGACGGGGGTGGTCATGAGGGTCTCGAAGGTGCCGGAGAATTTCTCGAGGGCGAAGGTGCGCATCGTGATGACGGGCGCGCCGAGGAGCAGGATGAGCCAGAAGAAGCCGGTCATGAAGAAGCGTTCGGTGACGGGGGTGTCGAGGGGTTGGCCGTCGGCGGATTTGAGGAGGAGGACGAAGCTGAGGCCGAGCAGGAACTGGAACGCGGCGATGATGACGTAGCCGAGGAAGGAGTTGAAATAGGCGGTGAGTTCGCGGCGGACGAGGGTGAGATAGGGTTGCATCAGAAAGCCTCCTCGCGGTCTTTGCGGGTCAGGTGGACGAAGATTTCC
>CAZUUP010000801.1:0-2289 GCA_964623105.1 uncultured Akkermansia sp. | reverse complement strand
CGCTGCTCGAGGGCATCGAGCGAGAAACGAGTCACGTGTGCGGCGATGTGCGCCCCCCGCGCCGGGACCCAAACGGCCCCGGATGTCTCCCCCTCCCCCCCGCGCACCGCGCTCGGCGGGGTGGCCTGCACTCGGCGCGGGAGCGGGAGGGGGGGGGGGGGGGGGGTTTTGGGGGGGGGGTGGGGGGCGTTGGGCGGAGCGGAGGGGATTTACGAGGCGTTCGTGGATTTTGAAAAGGAGCTGTCGGTGGTGGCGGCGCGGACGGCGGACGGGGAGTTTGCGGCGTTTCCGGTGTTCGAGAATGCCCATGCGAATCACATCTTGGATGTGACGTTTGCGCCGGCGGCGATTAATCCTGGGTTGGCGCGGGAGGCGTGCGAACTGGCGCGGGGAATTCTCGAGGCGTTGAAGGTGGTGGGGTTGTTGACGGTGGAGATGTTTTTGACGCGCGGGGGGAAACTGCTGGTGAACGAGCTGGCACCGCGGACGCACAATTCGGGGCATCTGACGATTGATGCGTGTGTGACGAGCCAGTTTGAGCAGCAGTTGCGGGCGGTGTGTGGTCTGCCGCTGGGTGACGCGCGGCTGCGGGAGCCGGCGGCGATGGCGAATTTATTGGGGGATCTGTGGCGGGATGGGGAGCCGGATTGGGCGGCGGCGCTGGCTGATCCGGGGGTGAAGTTGCATTTGTATGGGAAGGCGCAGGCGCGTCCGGGGCGGAAGATGGGGCATCTTACGGCGACGGGGGCAACGACGGTTGAGGCGGTGCGCCGGGTGCGGGAGGCGCGGGAGAGATTGGTGCGGGGAGGGGGATGAGGTGGAGGAATGGGGGATGGGTTACGGATTGAAGGGGGACGGTGGGCGGGGTGGGGGGGCTCGACATCGGAATGTCGAGGTACGGGTTTTGGCGGGGGAATTGAGGCGGGGCGGGGAGCGTGAGGGTAGTTGAAGTGGGCGGGGAGGGCTCGACATCGGAATGTCGAGGTACCGGGGGAGGGGTGTTCGCGCGAACGAGGTGGGCGCGCGGGGCGGGGGGATTGGTTGAAGCGGGCGAGGACGCCCGCGCGCCGGCAGGGGGCGGACCGGAATCAACGGCCGAGGAGGTTGCCGAGACCGCCTTGCATCAGGCTTTGGAGGCCGGATTGCACGGCGTCGTTGCCGCCGATGGCGCCGGAAGGGGTTAGCTTGTCAACGACTTTGGGCAGGAGGTCGGCGAGTCCGGAGGAGACGGCTGAGGTGGGGAGGCCGGCTTGTTGGGCCAGTTGCTGGATTTTGTCGGCTCCGAGGACTTGGGTGATCTGGTCGGCGTTGACGGGGAGGTTCTGCCCGGTGCCGACCCAAGACGCGGCCTGGCTGGCGAGCCCTTTGGCGGCGAATTGCTTGATGAGGCCCTCGAGGCCGCCGGATTGATTGATGAGGGTGGTGACGAGGGAGAGGAGTTGGTTGGGCTGAGCGCCGGTGCCGCCCGCGGCGTTACCGAGTGCGCCAAGTGCCTGTCCTGCGATTTGATCGAAGAGTCCCATGGGAGTTGGTTGGTTGGGTTTGGTTGTATCGGAACGAACGGTGGCAACTTGAATGCATGGGCGGTGAGAAGTCAAATGGGGGATTGGCGATGTGGGGAACGATGCGAATTGGCAGGGGGCGGATGAGGTGGGAGCTGTCTGCGAGTTTGGCGGCGTGGTGAGGACGCGGCGCCCTGCCTGTGGCGGTGGCGCGCGGGTTTACCATGCGAAGCGCCGTGGGGGGCGGGCGACGGATCGGCGGGCGCGGAGGAAAAAAAGACGCGTGATCGCCCGGGGGCAATCACGCGGTGGCTACCGGCGGGTGGCTGGGAGCAGCCACCATTTTTCGGGCGGACCGTCGCGGGGAAGGTTGTTGGGCGGCGGGGCGTAGGCGTGGGCGCGTGGCGGGTCGGGTGCGGGGAGGCAGGATTGGGGTTGCCGCCGGAGTTGTTCAATCCAAGGGAGGCGAATGGGAAGCGTGCGGTGGTGGTCTTTGCCGAAGCCTCGGCGTTTGAAGGGGTGCGGGGTGCGGGGGGGCGCGGAGAGGTTGGAGGGAATTTTTTTGGCGCTCATAGGTGGTGGTAATAGGTGATGGTTGAGTGGGTGGCTCGACAATGGAATGTCGAGCTACGGGGATCAGGCGGCGGTGCGGTTGTCCTGGAGGAGGCCTTCGATCATGGCCTGGACGGTCTGGAGGGCGTAGGGTTTGGTGAGGTGTGGGCAGTGGGTGGTTTCGAGGAATTCGCGGGCGCCGTCGCCGACGGAGTCGCCGGTGAGGAAGACGATG